>NZ_LZPJ01000020.1:0-13588 GCF_001729365.1 Acinetobacter sp. YK3 | reverse complement strand
ATCAATAGCTTATAATAAAAAAATTATTTTTCTAAAATAGTTGAAGACAGCTAAATGTACGTAGCTTAAATTTATTTTATTGAAATTTAAAGAAAAATTATTCAATATTTTTTATGAGATTTATGTTGTTTTTTAGATTTATAAAACTATTTAAATCAACAAGTTAAATTTATTGTTTTTTTGTTGTGAGTAATTTGTTAGTTTGAGTGAAAATGGTGGAAATATGGAAATTTTAAATGAAAAGTGGTGCTTTAATATAAGCTATTTATGTAGTATGAAAAAAATAGTGTAAAAATATAAGCTCTAAAAGAGCAGTCAAATTAAAAGTGATTGTAATTTTTAAGGGGTAATTTTTTTACATCTATTAATTCCAACAATTTAATGTAAAAAGGTTTAAGCCATGAAAAAGACTTTTTATTATTTATCGGCAATTGCTATAGGATTATTTTCGCTTAATACAGCAAATGCCGCTACAGCAACTGGTACATTGACTGTGAGAGCGACAGTAACAAATAGCTGTGTTCTAAATACCTCTGCCACAGGTACGACTTCAAATGCGGTCTTAGACTTTGGGACATTAAGTTCACTTGCAAGTAATGTAGACGCAGATACTACAACCACAGGTGGCACTCCAATCAGAGTACTTTGTAACAACACCGTACCTTGGACTTTGTCATTTGATGGTGGTCAGAATGTTTTATCTACTCAACGTCGTATGATTGGTGGTGCAACCACGACAGAATATATTCCTTATAACCTTTTCTCGGACACAGGGCGTGCAACAGCAATTGGTATTGCAACAACTGCATACAGTGGAACAGGAACAGGTAATGTTCAAACAGTTAACGTCTATGGCCGTATTCCAGCGGGAACGACTTTACCAAGTGCTGGAAGTTATTTAGATACAGTGACAGTAACTGTAACTTATTAATTTATATATAATAAATACTGTTAGCCCTTTTTAAGGGCTAATGCTTTAAAAGATTTAATTGAGCAAGTCATGAAAAAAAATATTTTTATTATTACGAGTTTATTCTTATCTTTATCAAGTGCTTTGAGCGCAGCTACAATTCGAATTTCACCTGTGAATGTAGAATTATTGAATAACCAGAGTGCTTCTTCGATTAGTTTATTTAACCAGTCCAGTGAAAGTACGGATTTGCAAATTCGTGTGTTTGAATGGACGCAGAAAGATGGACATGATCAATTAATTCCTACAGATGAGATCGCGATAAGCCCGCCATTTTTAAAATTAAAGCCTAATGATTCTTATAACTTACGTGTAGTCAGAATTAATCCGACAGAGATTTCTGGTGAAAAAACTTATCGTATTATTATTGATGAGTTACCAAAACCAGTTGATAGCCGTAAAGCGGCTCAAGGAATAAATGTATTACTTCGCTCATCATTACCTGTTTTTGTAGTAGATAAAGATGCGATTGCGAAACTGAATTGGAAAATTGATTCCAATCAGAAGGATACTTCTTTAAATATTAGTAATATTGGAAACCGACATGCGCTTTTGAATAATTTAACGCTTGTTGATACGACAGCAGGAAAAAGTTATCCGATTAGAGTAAATACCGTGAATGGTTATATTCTTGGGCAGCAGAGTCGACGTTACGCGATTAATAATTTTACATATCAGCCAAATCATAAATACAGTGTATCTCTGACAGTTAATGGTAAGAAAACAACACTTTAAGAGGCTTATATGAAATACATTATAGGTGTCTTATGTGTTGCATATTTTCCTGCATATTCTGTTGCTGAGCAACTTCAAGATCATACCAACACAACGACTCCTCGTGTCCCTGATGCTATAAATAGCAACAATACATATGTGCAAGCGAAGAGGAGTGGAAAGGAACAAGATCTTAACTTTACTCAGCTTTTTTTAAATATTTCTATTAATGCAAATGCTTCAGAAGACTTGGTTGCTGTCAAACAATCTAAAGATGGCAAGTTATATATCCGTGCCCGTGACTTAAAAGCTTTAAGGCTGAAAATGAATGGGCAGCACCCTGACACCGATTGGGTATGTATTAACGATCTAAAGGGCATCCAGTTTAAATATCTGGAGAAAGAGCAGGCTCTAAATTTAAATATTCCACCAAGCATGTTAACGGGCTATGCAGTTGACTTAAATGGCCAGCAGCTCACGAGTCCGCATTTATTAAAGATGAAGCCTTTAAACGCAGCTATTCTCAACTATAGCGTGTATAACAGCATAATCAACGATGAAAATACTTTTTCAGGTTCGGCTGAGGGGATTTTTAACAGTGCCCTCGGCAACTTTTCGTCAGGTGTTTTATATAACGGAAGTAATGAGAATAGTTATAACCATGAAAAATGGGTGCGATTGGAAAGTAAGTGGCAATATGTTGATCCCGAAAAAATCAGGTTATATACCTTAGGCGATTTTATTTCCAATAGTCCCGATTGGGGTAGTAGTGTACGTCTTGCTGGTTTCCAGTGGTCGAGTGCCTATACCCAACGTAGTGATATTGTCACCTCGGCACTCCCACAATTTTCTGGCTCGGCTGCCTTGCCTTCGACTCTTGATTTATACGTCAACCAGCAAAAGATTTATTCTGGGCTGGTTCCATCGGGACCATTTGATATCAAACAGCTTCCTTTTATTTCAGGAAATGAAGTCACGCTGGTGACAACGGATACAACTGGGCAACAGAGTATTACCAAAAAGCCTTATTATTTTTCCTCCAAGATTTTAGCAAAAGGCATTAATGAGTTTTCAGTAGACGTGGGAATTCCACGTTATAACTATGGGCTGTACTCAAACGATTATGATGACGCCACTTTTGCTTCTGGTGCCATTCGATATGGCTTCAGTAACTCACTTACTCTAAGCGGTGGGGCGGAAGCTTCAACAGATGGACTATCGAATCTCGGTACAGGATTTGCCAAGAATGTTTTTGGCGTTGGAGTGATTAATGCAGATATTGCAGCGAGCCAGTATAAAGATGAAAACGGCTATTCTGCCTTGTTGGGTTTAGAAGGGCGTATCAGTAAGAATATTTCATTTAATACCAGTTACCGCAAAGTATTTGATAACTATTTTGACCTAGCCCGCGTCTCTCAAGTCAGATATTTAAAAGATAACAACATCAATGCCGAGACACAAAACTATCTAAGCTATAGCGCATTAGCGGATGAAATTTTCAGGGCAGGAATTAACTATAATTTTTATGCAGGATATGGGGCTTATCTGGGGTATAACCAGATCAAATATAGCGAAAACTCCTACAAATTACTGTCTGCTAACATAAGCGGGAGTATTAACAAGAATTGGGGATTTTATACCTCCGCTTATAAGGATTATGAAAATAATAAAGACTATGGCATTTACTTTGCCCTGCGATATACACCGTCTAGCAAACTTAATGCGATTACAAGTGTGTCAAGTGATAGTGGCAGGTTGAGTTACCGCCAAGAAATATTTGGATTATCAGAACCGAAAATTGGTTCATTTGGATGGGGCGGCTATGTTGAACGAGATCAGGATGCGAAAGAAAATAACGCTTCGCTCTATGCTTCTTACCGAGCCCGTGCAGCCTACCTGACAGGACGCTATAACCGATTTGGAGATAACGATCAGGTGACACTTTCAGCGACAGGTTCACTGGTTGCAGCAGCTGGACGCATCTTTGCAGCCAACGAAATTGGAGATGGTTACGCAGTTGTAACCAATGCTGGATCGCGAAGCCAGATATTGAATGGTGGGGTTAATTTAGGTTTTACTGATAATGCTGGAAGATTTCTGATTCCTAGCCTAATGCCTTATCAAGAAAACCATATTTATTTAGATCCATCCTATCTTCCTTTGAATTGGAATGTTAAAGCGACAGAACAAAAAACTGTGGTCGGCTATCGTCAAGGAACCTTAGTTGACTTTGGCGCTCATCAAGTTATTTCCGGTTTAGTGAAACTTGTTGATCAAAACAACTCATCGTTATTGCCAGGTTATACGGTTCAAATTAATGGGCAGCAGGAGGGTATGGTAGGTTATGACGGTGAAGTATTTATTCAAAACTTATTAAAACAAAACAAACTTGAAGTTGATCTTCTGGATCACGGCTCATGCCAAGTTGACTTTACTTATAACAGTAATCAGTACTCAACTAAGAAATTGGGACCTTATGTATGTCGATAAATATTTTTGATAAGACTCAAATAGAGAACTACAAGAAATTCTCCATGTTTTTTAAATATTTAACTGGTATTTTCTTATTTTATCTTGTTTACGCATTTTTTAGCCCAGCACATGCTGCTTGTACTGTAAGTGGAACCACCAATAATACTTTTACTTATACCGCTGCAAATATTAATAGTGATGCAACTGTAAACCTTTCAGGAACCATTACTTGCACAACCTTAGGAATTCCTCAGGTTTCTGCTTATATGTGTATGAAAACCGTTTTTACAGGAATAACGAATAGCCATAACAATGTTTCACTCCCTTATACCGTAGCAGGAACAGTAGGGGGAGCAGGTTCTACTACAACAAATCAAACATCTAATGTCTGGTATGGCCCAGTTAGAACTGTCGCTTCCAACAATATTATTAATTACTCAGTGAATGTGAAAGTGCCTGCCCGAACAGGATCGCTTATCGCATATCCGCCAGGGACATATACTGCTACGGTTCGGTTATATTGGGATATGGATGCTTTGGGCCTAATGTGTGGTGACTTGATTGGTGGCTGGGATTCAGGCGATACACTACTCACAGCTAACTTTGTGGTCCCAAGTATGTGCCAATTAAACTCAACTTCAAATGTTGATTTTGGCAATATTAGTGATATTCGTACCACAAAAAGAGACTACACAACTCAAGGAGCTGTGAATACGACTTGTAATTTTGGAACGCCGTACAGTATTTATTTAGGAGATGGTAATAACCGTATAACTGGTGGATTCAGGCGCATGACGAACGGTAATAATGAATTTATTCCTTATCAGCTCTATAAAGACTCTAACTATAGTACTGTATGGGATGCTACAGGAGGTGTAACCAATGTTGGAGGAGCAGGAGGAGTTTCTAAAACTGGTACAGGTAGCGCTCAAAGTACACCAGTTTATGGAAAAATTCCGCAAGGCACAACTATTTCAAGTACTCCAGGAAACTACTCAGATAGCGTGGTTGTTACTGTCACGTATTAAGTGATCTAGAATAGCTTTAATATAATATGTGAGTATATTTTATACATTTCAAAAAATGACTCTGAATTTTTATAGATTTAGGGCTTTTTTTATAAATTAAAAACAAGCTTGGGTACACCGACAATAGAGTCGATAGGAAAAGGGGAAATGAATAAGAGACCCGTGAAGCTGTTGTGTTTTTGTAGTTTAATTTTTGATTTTAATGAAAAAATTATAAATCTTGCCTGTTGTGAACTATTTCCCCTGTAAAATATTAATGTCGTAGCTTAATTCTCCTGTTATAAGGATGTGAACAGATTCTACGATAACGTCTTGGAATTGTGTTTTTTTATAAAGACTCAAGCGCACTAAAAAGCGCTGTGAGGATAGCGAAATTAATGAAAAATTTTATTTTAAAGAGTGTAGCTGTAATTTTTGCAGTCTTTTCTACACATACGATGGCTGCTGATTTTGTTGCAGGTAAAGATTATACGGTTGTACAAAATCCAGAAAAAACGTCCGTGCCCGATAAAATCGAGGTACGTGAATTCTTTTGGTATGGGTGTACCTATTGTTTTAAATTAGAACCACATATGCAAACGTGGTTAAAGAAAATTCCAAATGACATCTATTTTCTTCGTACACCAGCAGCAATGACTCCCATGTGGGAACAAGGTGCACGTGCATATTATGTGAGTGAGGCCTTAGGGGTACGTAAGCGTACACATTTACCATTATTCCATGCTAATTTTTCAGGCAACCAAAAAGTTTTGCAGAAGGATGCTTTTGCTAAGTTCTTTACAAAATATGGTGTGCCTGAGAAAAAATTTAATACCATGTTTGATTCTTTTGCAATCACTGCAAAAATTGCCGAATCTAATCAATTGGCCCGTAAATACCAACTCACAGGTGTTCCAGCGGTCGTGGTAAATGGCAAATATATTGTGCAGGGCGGTGATGAAAAAGTGGTTCAGGTCATTGAATATCTAGTAGATAAAGAACGCAAAAAGAAATAATTTTTACGTTTTCTTGCTGACATTATTTTGATTTGCAGACACCCATCAGAAAGTTTGATTTAACGTGGTCGAGGTCTGTTGACTTTAGTTTTTTTAACATGGAAAGGATGCTTGACCCCGTTCGAGATTGGTGCTAATTTAATCAATAAGGAAGTCATATACTATTTGGGATTTAAGAGAAATCTTGCCTAAATGCAAAAAGATATGATGACCTGAATACACAGCTAACAACGAACGAAACAATTTAGATTGTTTTTAAAAATGTTCAAGGTTGTAGAAAAGCCCGTTAATCGGGCTTTTTTAATGTCTATCTTTTTTAAAGCATAGACTCGGGATATAGTTGTTTCTAAAGATTGGCAGGGTACTCAAGATTTCTAATGCTGCTATTTATTATTGTATTTATTGTCATTGGCTTGATTTTATTCATTTTCTTGATAAAGAAAACACGTGCTAGGCAAGCTTCTTCTGATTCGAGCCATTCATATTCGCCAACACCTTATATCAATGATTCATCTCAACCTAATGATTCCAGACATACAGATCACTGTAGTATAAGCGACAGTAGTAGTTCGGATTCGGGTAGTTGTGATGGTGGGGGAAGTAGTGATTAAAAAGCTCGTACCCCCGAGGGAGGAGTACGAGTTAAACTGGGGCTTAAGGTAGATCAAACCAAATCATCTGACTGTCTTGTAGTGCGGTAATGGTTGCTGTTTCATCAAATAGCAAGGCATCACCAGCTTTTACTAAATGATCTGCAATCATCACTTCACCTGAAATGACATGCACATAGTTCACTTTTTTCTTTGCTGTAATCTCTAGATGTTGATTCTTTTCAATCACTGCAGTTTTTACTTCAGCATTTTGACGAATCGACATTGGCGCAGATTTATCACCTGCAATCAAGTGCCATTGGTTTGGATGGTCTTTTGGATTGAGCTGAATTTGCTGATAGGTTGGTTCAGCATCTTGTACATTCGGTTGAATCCAGATCTGTAATAGATGCACCGCTTTATCGTGCTTGTTCATTTCACTGTGGGTCACGCCTGTACCCGCACTCATCAATTGCCATTCACCTGCATTGATCTGGCCTTCATTGCCCATGCTGTCTTTATGGGAAATGGTGCCATCCAGTACACAGGTCAGGATTTCCATGTTGTCATGGGGATGAGTCCCAAAACCATTATGTGCAGCAACCGTATCGTCGTTAATTACGCGAAGGGCACTGACACCCATGTATTTCGGGTTATACCAGCTACCAAATGAAAAGCTATGATAGGTGTCTAACCAGCCAGCTTTGACATGACCACGATTTTCACTGCGATGTAGATAAGCATTCATCTTTCATCTCCCAAATTATTATGTTCTGCTTGATGCTTATATTATCGATTCATAATAGGGATAAATAGTCTTTTAATGCGACGTGTTGTTCCATAAATGGAATGATTGAAAGCGTGTATTTTTTGATGTCCATAAAAAAGGCTGAATTAAATATTCAGCCTTTGCAGAATTTGATACCAGTGTATCAAACGCTTATTTTGATTTGTTTTCCAACTGTGGAATCGCAGAGCCTTGACCTACAGAAAGTAGACCAGTTTCTGTGTAGATACCAAGTTTTGCACGTGTATCTGTGATATCAAGGTTACGCATCGTTAACTGACCGATACGATCCATCGGGGTAAACATCGAATCACCTTTCTCCATCGTTAAACGCTCAGCTTCATAAGTGAGGTTAGGAGATTCAGTGTTCATGATGGTGTAATCATTACCACGACGTAATTCGAGTGTCACAGTACCTGTAATTGCCTTAGCAACCCAACGTTGTGAAGTTTCACGAAGCATGAGCGCTTGTGAATCGAACCAGCGACCTTGGTAAAGTAAACGGCCTAAACGTAAACCGTTAATGCGGTATTGTTCAATCGTATCTTCGTTATGAATACCCGTAACTAAACGCTCATAAGCGATATGTAACAAAGCCATACCCGGTGCTTCATAAATACCGCGAGATTTCGCTTCGATGATACGGTTTTCGATTTGGTCAGACATACCTAAACCATGACGACCACCGATACGGTTTGCTTCTAAAATGAATTCAACTGGATCTTCGATACGTTGACCATTTAATGCAACTGGCATACCTTCTTCAAAAGTAATGCTCACTTCTTCTGGTTGAATTTCAACTTCTTCTTTCCAGAACGCAACACCCATGATCGGATCTACGATTTTAATACCAGCATTTAAGTATTCTAAATCTTTTGCTTCGTGCGTCGCACCCAACATATTTGAGTCAGTTGAATACGCTTTTTCTTTTGACATTTTATAGTCAAAGCCGTTGTCGATCAGGAATTGCGACATTTCGGCACGACCGCCTAACTCATCAATAAACTGTTGGTCTAACCAAGGCTTATAGATTTTGAGAGCAGGGTTGGTCAATAAACCATAACGATAGAAACGTTCAATATCGTTACCTTTATAAGTCGAGCCGTCACCCCAAATGTTGACGTCATCTTCTTTCATTGCGGTAACAAGCATGGTACCTGTCACTGCACGACCTAAAGGTGTGGTATTGAAATAAGGAACACCACCCGTGCTGATATGGAATGCACCACACTGAATTGCTGCAATACCTTCAAGCGCAAGTTGTAAACGACAATCGATTAATCGAGCTTTGACTGCGCCGTACTGTTCAGCTTTCTTTGGAATAGCATCATAGTCATCTTCATCAGGTTGACCCAGATTTGCAGTATATGCATAAGGCTCTGCGCCTTTCTGTTTCATCCATAATAAAGCTGCTGAAGTGTCTAAACCACCAGAGAAGGCAATCCCAACTTTTTTACCTACTGGTACATTCTGCAAGATCGTTGCATTATCAGTCATTGCTAGTCCTAACTATTTCGAAATAGGCACCCTAATACATCGGTGACCAAAGAGAATTTATACGTCCCGTACTATATCACTTTTCAAATCGATTTTTTTTGTGTTAGGAAAGGAATTCTTTTTTTTTCATTTGAAAAATAGATTAACATCAGAAAAATATAAAGTTTTACGATAAGTATTCACCAGAAGGCATTATCTCTTGATGAGCTTTCATAAACCCAGAGGGAGTGAGAAAAAGATTGTAATACTTATCGTTAATATTCAAAGTGAATCATTTAGACCAATAAATTGCTTCTCGATCGGTGTAAAGACATGGTCATTGCGTGCAATCAGGTATAAGCCAATGTCCCGATATTGTTCAGGGGTTTCCCGATAATATTGAATTTTGTATTTCTCGATCAAAGACTTGGCGATCATCGAAATGCCCATACCCAACTGGGTAAAGTGAATTAAAGCTTCATGATCGTAAATATGAGTGAGTTCACCTTTGGTGAGATTGTAGTCTGTATAGATGCTATCTAAAGTTGTGGCATAGCAGCATTGTTCAGAGGCCAGTAAGATATTTTGGTGATTCAGACATTCCTCAAGATTGTCATGGTTAATCATATTTTTGCCAATAATCACCAGTTGATCATCCGCCTTTTTTATATATTGCAGATTCTTTTGTTTGGGATGACCCAGTGCATAAGCCATATCCAGATTGCCCGCTAGAATTTCATCTTCTATATAGCCCGTAGAGCCAGTTTTCATGGTGATGGATAGCTCTGGATAAGCTTCATATAATTTGCTAAATGAAGGATGAAAACGCATCCCGCCGAGACTGGTATTGGTTCCAAAACGTAAGACACTTTCTTGTTGATAGATTTTATTTTCAGTTTCTTCCCAAGTGAACATCATCTTTTTGTATTGGGTGTACAAATTCATGCCTGATTCAGTCAACTCAACACCTTTGGGTTTACGAATAAATAACTGGCGTTTGTAATGATTTTCAATTTTCTTGATTTTTGCAGTCATATTGGATTGTAAATAGTTGAGCTTATGCGCCGCCGCTGTAATGCTCTTAAGCTCGGCCACAGTGACAAAAGATCGGATATCATTAATATCAATATTCACGGCAATTCCTCAATCAATCCAGCTCATCTATTCCAACAGATAAAAATCAAAAAGCAGAGGTCGCTGAATAGGCATCAAAAAAAATGATGTATCTATTAAAACATAGCATTATTCATGATGTCATTTATTTTATACACTAACATGACTTTCCAAGGGTTGAGTACAACACGTGAATATTCGAGTCGTTAGCGCAATCGCGTTGTTATGTTTGGTCTGGGGCTCTTTATGGGGCTTGGTCAAACATAGTTTGCAGGTATTTCCACCATTCCTGTTTATCTCTACGCGTTTGATTCTGGCTGCATTGACCTTAATGGTTGTACAACGAATTTTGAAGAAATCGATTTTGCCCAAACAGGCTGAATGGAAACCGCTCATCATTTTAAGCTTGCTGATTTGTCTTGGTTTCTATGCAACGCAAACTTTTGCTATGCAATTTGTAGATTCGGGATTATCGGCAGTGCTGGTATTTACCATGCCTATTTTTATTGGTGTGCTGGCACATTATTTCTTAAATGAGCGTTTGAATAGCCAAAAAGGCATCGGACTTATTTTAGGGACGCTGGGACTGATCGCTATTCTTTGGCCGCAACTTCAGCATATCCATATGAATACCTCATTGCTTGGGCAAATCTTGTTAATTGGTTCTGGTTTCTTCTGGGCCTTATCAACAGTGTTTATCAAAAAGAATTTTGCCAGCTATGACAAAATCAAGCTGACCATTTGGCAACTATTGCTAGGTGGAGCTGTTATTTTTGTCGGTGCTTTAGCTTTTGAACCTGTAGATGTCCAAGTGTGGCTTAATCCTTTAAATGAATCGGCCTTATTTTATATTGCGGTGATCGGAACGGGATTTGCGTTTGTATTGTGGAACTGGATCGTGAGTCAGGTGGATACTTTTATTGCCTCAATCTCGATCATGTGTATTCCAATTCTCAGCTTGTTGTTTGGTTCTTTGATCTGGCATGAACCTTTAACGCTGAATATTCTGATTGGTGCGGCATTTATTTGTTTGGGGATTGTGATGAGTTCGCTTAAAGTGAAAAAGCCAAAAAGTCATTTGGCCTATTCAGGTAATCAACAGCATTAAGCTTTCATTTTCAATATCAGAACAGCAGTCAGTTAAATGGCTGCTTTTTTTATACGTTTGCCTTGGAGAATATTTAAAGGGTTTCAGCTAAATTGACACTTTCAACCATTAAAATTCGATTTACAGTCATCCCAAATCAATAAAAAAGTATTAAAGTACTATGCAACAAGTTGCAAAGCCAAAATTAAAGAAGGAATACCATGACTAGCTATGCAAATATCTTAAAGCCATTACATTTGGGTTTTACTACAATTAAAAACCGTGTCGTGATGGGCTCAATGCATTCAGGTTTAGAAGATCGTTTTTTTAATTATCCTAAACTTGCAGCTTATTTTGGTGAGCGTGCAAAGGGCGGTGTTGGCTTAATCATTACTGGGGGGATTTCTCCAAACCGTCAAGGCTGGTTGTTACCTGCAGGCGGTACGATGAATAGTCTGGCAGATATTCCGCATCATCGTCTGGTCACGCATGCAGTACATAAACATGGTGCAAAGATTCTCATGCAGATTTTGCACTCTGGGCGTTATGGTTATCATCCTTTTTCGGTATCTTCTTCTCCAATTCAGGCACCGATTAATCCATTTAAACCGCGTCAAATGTCTGATTCGCAAATTTTGGCAACCATTGACGATTATGCACGTTGCGCAAGTCTGGCCAAAAAAGCAGGCTATGATGGCGTAGAAATCATGGGCTCAGAAGGCTATTTGATTAATCAATTCTTGAGTAGCCATGTGAATAAACGTACCGATCGTTGGGGCGGCGATATTGAAAACCGTATGCGTTTTCCTGTAGAAATCGTTAAGGCAATCCGTGCCAAAGTTGGTGAAAAATTTATTATCGCATTCCGCTTATCATTGCTGGATCTAGTGCATGATGGCAATACCATGCAAGAAGTGATTGTGGTTGCCAAGGCATTAGAAAAAGCTGGGATTACCTTGTTAAATACAGGTATTGGCTGGCATGAAGCGCGTGTACCTACGATTGTAACCTCTGTGCCGCGTGCAGCATTTGTCGACTATACAGCTGCTGTGAAACAGCATGTATCGGTTCCTGTGATTGCATCGAATCGTATCAATATGCCTGATGTTGCTGAAGAAATTATTGCTTCAGGCAAGGCCGATATGGTGCAAATGGCGCGTCCATTCTTGGCTGATCCGTATTGGGTCAATAAAACAGCCACCAATCGTGTCGATGAAATTAATACCTGTATTGCTTGTAATCAGGCGTGTTTAGACCATGCTTTTAAAAACCAGCGTGTCACTTGTCTCGTCAATCCACAAGCATGTTTTGAAACGGAACTGGTTTATATCAAAACCAAGAAACCAAAACGCATTGCAGTCGTTGGCGGTGGTGTGGCAGGCATGTCGGCTGCGACTGTAGCTGCAAGCCGTGGTCACGCCGTCACTTTGTTTGAAGCAAATGAGGATGTCGGTGGTCAGTTTAATTTGGCAAAAGTGGTTCCTGGTAAAGAAGAGTTTCATGAAACCATTCGTTATTTTAAAGTGCAATTGAAACAGACTGGTGTTGATGTACGTTTAAATACACGGATTAGTCGTGAACAGTTAGAGCGAGAAGGCTTTGATGAAGTTGTAGTGGCAACTGGTGTGGTACCACGTGCCTTAAAGATTCAAGGTAGCACAGCACCACAAGTCCTGTCTTATGCAGAGGTTTTGCGTGGTGCAGAAGTAGGACATAAAGTTGCTGTGATCGGTGCAGGTGGTATTGGCTTTGATGTTTCAGAGTTTCTGTTAAAACCTCCACATCAACCTCAGCCACAACCTTTAGCCGAGTGGCAGCGTGAATGGGGCGTTGATCCAGATCCTGATTATGTTTCAGAAGGTGGGATGCAGCGTCCAGAAGTTGAAATGCCAGTTCGTCAAATCTATTTGCTACAACGCAAAACCACACCATTAGGTATCGGCTTAGGTAAAACCTCAGGCTGGGTACATCGCGCGCAACTTAAAAAACATGCCGTGCGTATGCTACGTGGTGTGCAATATAAAGCAGTCACCGATGAAGGGTTATGGGTTGAACATAATGGGCATGATCAATTGTTGCGCGTAGATACCATTGTGGTCTGTGCAGGACAAGAATCGGTCAAAGATTTGATGCCGAAAGAAGGTGAAAGTACTTTAGCAAACTATCATATTATTGGTGGAGCGAAGCTTGCAGCAGAGCTTGATGCGAAGCGTGCGATTCGAGATGGTGCTGAATTAGCCGCTAAACTGTAAAATTGATGAAACAATATGCATTTGAATACATTGCAGTTAAATTTCTCTTGTATAAACAGGGCAAGCTTTGTATTCTTACGCACATGGAAGCGTGGCAGAGCGGT
>NZ_LZPJ01000019.1:0-13158 GCF_001729365.1 Acinetobacter sp. YK3 | reverse complement strand
CCCCGTGACACGGCTCAGTTGACCCTGATCCATGACCGTATCAATTGCGGCTTGGCTGCCAATAAATTGTTTGAGTGGAATGGTGGCATTGGTCGATAAACAGATCAGCTCTGCCTTAAAGCCAGCGTTTAATTCATGCTGGCCATCAATACGTTGCAGGAAGACTTGGGAATTTAAATTTTGATTTGAAAACTGAATATGGATCGCACGTTTCTGTGCTGTGAGGCCCACTTGTTCTAGTGCCGAGTAAATAGTGTTGAACATATATTTTTATTGAAATTGAATTTTTAACTTGAGAGCATTTTACCGAAAAAAAACCTGATATGACTAGACGGTTCTGTCTTTTTATGACAATTTTTGTCTCTTTATTTATAACTAGAAATTTAAATACCCTTTTCATTAAATCTTAACAAACGTAAAAAATGCCCCGATCATCGGAGCATTTTTAATCATTCAATTCATATTAAACAAACCTAATCGGCTTAAATTCAGGTTCATTTTTGTGATGATCATCATCACATTCCTCACCTTCTTCTTTAGTACCACGGTCGATATAACCACTGCGCTGTTCTTTAGGTAAATTTTCCATTTCCCATGCGTAAACTGCTTGCATACAGATTTCACGCTGCTCTTTGGTCAATACAACACCATTTGGCCATTTGCCAATTTCAACAGCTGTACGAAGACGCTCAACAATTTCAGGATTTAAAATAGCGAGCATTTGTTCAATATTCATGAGTCATCCTGTTGAAAAGATTCAAAATCTTGATTCCACCCTAACTTGGTACGACATGCCATATAGAAGTCATAACCTGGTGGATGTAATAAGCTTAGTTTAAACGGATGTTTGCGGATATGCACCGTGTCGCCGACATTTAATGCAACACTATGTTGTCCGTCAGCACTAACCATAGGCAAAACACGATTTTCACGAATGGTAATCTTGATTTCGCTTTGCCCACCGACCACGATAGGACGTGATGACAAGGTATGCGGATGCATCGGAACCAGTGCAATCGCATCCATACTTGGATGCAAGATCGGCCCGCCGCCTGACAGCGCATAAGCAGTCGAACCCGTTGGTGTGGAAACTATCAAACCGTCACTATGCTGACGATAGACATATTGCCCATCAATATTCAGTTCAAAATCGATCATATGCACCGATTTTCCTGAATGCAACACTACATCGTTCAATGCAATTGCATCATAAATCGTTTCGCCATTGGTACGGACTTCCATTTCTAATAAGAAACGGCGATCTAACTGAAACTGACCTTGTAATACCTGATCCAGCTTAAAAATAGCTTCGGCTGGCTTGATGTCGGTTAGAAAGCCGAGTCGACCACGGTTAATACCGAGCACTGGGGTATTATGTCTGACTAAAGCTCGCGCTGCATGTAACAGTGAACCATCACCGCCCACCACAATCACTAAATCTACGACTTCACCCAGCAAGTTACGGCTTACAGTCTGCCCATGACTATAGGGGACAAGTTTCGCTGTTTCCTGATCAAAAACGGGGTTTAAACCTAAATTGATCAAATGATCATGAATTAAACATAACGTTTCTACTACAGAATACTTGTCTGGTCGTCCAATGAGACCAATATTTCGAAAGGATTTATGTGAAATTTGCACGAATAATTCAGCTCCGTCGCGATTACTGACTATCATATCATTAACAACCAATGTTGCGTTGATGATTGATTAAAAAGTATAAAAATGTCTATCCGTTGTTTTTTTATACCTTTAATGTCAACACATTCTTAATCTTTTTATTGCATGTTGCTATTTATTCACAGTTTTATGATTGCAAAATGACAATAAGCTATCGCATCATTACCGTCATTGTTTTGGTTTTAACGCAAATCTATGAAGTTTGAACGTGGTATTGGTTTTCTAGCACTCATTTTCTCAATGTTAGTGATAGGTGTCTTTGTTGCCTTTAGTATCTATCTGATCCGACTGGATAATATTATTCGTGACAAGTTTGAAGGTCAGCGTTGGGACATCCCTGCCAAGGTGTTTGCACGCCCATTGGAAATCTATGCCAATGCACCGATTACTCAGGATAATTTTACGCAAGAGTTAAAATTACTTGGGTATAAGAATACGGCTAACTACGATAAGTCTGGTAGCTATGTGGTTCAAGGCAATCAGATGTATGTACACACCCGTGGTTTTGACTATGGTGATAGTACTGAGCCTGAACAGGTACTGGAACTAGCATTTGCCAATGGCGAAGTGAGTGAGGTTCGCTCAACCAAACCCTCAAATACAGGGATTGCACGTTTAGAACCTTTATTGATTGGTGGTATTTATCCGCAACATAATGAAGACCGCGTTCTCATTAAATTGAATAAAGTACCAAAAACCCTGATCGAAGCTCTGATCTCGACGGAAGATCGTAACTTCTATCACCATCATGGTCTTTCGATTCGTGGTACTGCCCGTGCTGTCGTGAGTAATGTGACAGGTGGCCGTCGTCAAGGTGGTTCAACCTTAACGCAGCAGTTGGTGAAGAACTTCTATCTTTCACCTGAAAAAACGCTGAAACGTAAAGTCAATGAAGCACTTATGGCGCTATTGATTGAATTACATTACAGCAAAGATGAGATTCTGGAAGCTTACTTAAATGAAGTGAATTTAGGCCAAAATGGTAGCTATTCTATTAATGGTTACGGCTTGGCTTCACAGTTTTACTTCGGTCTGCCATTGCGTGAACTGAATATTTCACAACAGGCATTTCTGGTTGGCCTAGTTCAAGGCCCTTCTCTCTACAATCCGTGGCGTAATCCAGAATCGGCGAAGAAACGTCGTGATGTTGTACTAAACAACATGAAAGTGATGGGTTATTTGACCGATGCAGAATATGAAGATGAAATTGCCCGTCCTTTAAATGTGGTTAGCAAGCCAACTTTAGGCCCTGCAAAATTCCCTGACTTCTTGGATATTGTGCGTCGTCAATTACGCACGGAATATCAGGAAAGTGATATTACCAATCAAGGTTTAAGAATTTTCACAACCCTTGATCCAATCGCACAAACTCAGGTACAGAACGCATTTAAGAGTACCGTCAGCCGTTTAGCCAATGCCAACCCGGGCCGTTTAAGAAACCTGCAAGGTGCTGTGCTGGTTGCCCACCCTGAAAATGGTGAACTGGTTGCAGCCGTAGGTTCAACACAGGACTTTACTGGTTTTAACCGTGCGCTTGATGCAAAACGTCAAGTGGGTTCTTTGCTTAAACCGATCATTTACTTGAACGCAATCGAGTCAGGCCGATACACATGGGCAAGCCCGATTGAAGATAGCGCAGTCAATATTCCAATTGATGGTGATAAGAGCTGGACACCGAAAAACTATAGCGGCGGTGAGCATGGTGTTGTACCAATGCAACAAGCTTTGGCAAACTCATACAACTTATCCACTGTCCGTTTAGGCAATGAATTTGGTTTATCTGCATTTAGCAATAAATTAAGACAGTTTGGTGTGACTTCAGATATTCCTGCCTACCCTTCGATCTATCTGGGCGCAGTGAATATGTCACCGATGGAAGTATTAAGCATCTATAGCAACTTTGCGACAGGTGGCTTTAAATATCCACCTCGCTCTATCCGTACTGTGGTGGATGCCAAAGGACATTTACTGGAGCGTTATGGCTTAAATGTACAACAGACCATTGACCCTGCTGCAGCCTATATCCTGAACTTTGGCTTACAACAAGTGATGCGCTCTGGTACAGGTCGCTCTGCCTATAACAGCTTACCTGAGTCATTAAATCTGGCGGGTAAATCTGGTACCACCAATGACACCCGAGATTCATGGTTCGCAGGTTATTCAGGCAATCATGTTGCAGTGGTGTGGTTAGGTCTCGATGACAATAAAGTCACAGGTTTAACAGGTTCATCAGGTGCACTTCCGGTCTGGACCAATGTGATGAAACAGCTTCGTCAAGAGCCTGTTAATCTGCGCCAGACTGATAATGTGCAATGGCAATGGATTGATAGCGCGAGTGGTGATTTATCTGCACAAGGCTGTGATGGTGCAATGTATATTCCATTACTCCGTCAAACCGTGCCACGTCGTGCAACCTTATGTGGTCAATCTCATTATGAAGTGGAACCGACCTATATTCCACAAACAGATGACACACAGAATGATGAGCATGAGGATAGCATTGGTAACTATATTCGTGAGAGTGAAAACCAGATGGATACAGATTTATCCAATCGTAGCCCTGCACGCGTTATTTCCAGCGGCAGCTATAACGGTAACGGTGAGAACTAAGCCTCAAAAGGATGATTGGACATGATGAAGAAAACAGTAGCGATTATCGGAATGCTTATACTGGCGGGTTGTACAACGGCACCTGAAAAGACGCCAACCAAGACCACGCCAACTCACCCACCGAAGAAAGTGACTCAACCTTCTTCTGGGGTGAAAATTACGCCTTATGATCAAAAAGAGATTAAGCGTCAAAGCGTTCCTGTGGTTGTGCCTCAACAAAAGGTTCAGCAGAAGTTTAATGATGGTAGTCAGCTACCTGCATTTAAAACCTTGATGCAAAAAACGCAGGTCGCTTATAAGCAGCAACAACTTGCGGAAGCTGAACGTTATGCCCTTCAGGCGCAACGTATCGCGCCACAAGCCACCGAAACTTATTTATATTTGGCAATGATTGCCGATCAACGTAAAGAGTATGCCAATGCAGAAGCATTGGCACGCCGTGGCCTCAGTTACGCGCAAAGCAATGCCATGAAAAAGCAGTTGTGGTTAATTATTCTTAAAGCCAGTGAAGCCCGTAATCATTCGGTGAAGGCCCAAGAAGCTCGCAGAGCCCTTCAGGCCCTTTAAAACTAGTCAATTGCACTAAACTGACGGATCCCGGCAAGCCCATAAGCATGATGCTTTTGGGCTTGTTTTAATTCAGCAGGTGCAACACCACCTAAAGCAAACACAGGAATATCGCTTGTTCGAGCGAGTTCTTCAAAACCGTCCCAACCCAATTCTTTCGCATCAGGATGCGTTTCTGTCGCCTGTACCGGACTTAACAACACCGCATCACAACCAATATGATGGGCATGTTGCAAAGAGACAGCATCATGACAAGCGGCGACAAAGCGCGTCCCAATAACCAAGCCAGCTTTACTTAAATTCATCAACTGTGATTGCTTCAAGTGGATGGTTGAGATCTTATCGCGTAATTCAGCATCCAGTTCCTGCCACAGATCGATATTGATCATCAATTTCTGTAATTGCGCATCGCTCAACCTTAAAAGCTGCTGCTGGATCTGTCCAATATCAGCACAATCAGTACGCCAATATAAGAGCGCCTCTTGTTGCGGCAAAGCATCAATTTGTTCATTAATCTTGATCAGATGAGGCCAGATCAAACGTTGTAGAATGGCATCATTGGCCTTTGGAAAATTTAACTCAGCCAGTTGTTCACGTTTATACCATCCCCACGGTTGATGAATCAGATCGAGCAATTCATCGGGCACATAGGCATGAAACAAATGCAGATTCACAATAATGTCATCATATTCATGACGGATCACATCAAAAACATGCCAGTCTTTTATACCAATCCCTACTTCTTCATAAATCTCACGGCGACAAGCCTGCTCTGGTGTTTCACCTGCTTCAACTTTTCCACCTGGAAACTCATGTTTATTGCCCTGATGCTGGTTGGCCTGTCGCCAGCCGACCAATACTTTGGTTTTGTGTAATAAAATTGCGATTGCAACATCAACTGTAGCTTTGGTCATAACAGACTAAAATCTCTCATCTTTTATCCCGATTCTAGGGAATTTAAACACGAATTCACATGACCAAAAACAAAATTAATCACTGATTTTGTAAATTCTTAAAATTTCCGTTGACAGGTCTATTCGATAATGATTATCATTTAAAACATTAAAGAACACACCACGGAGCATAACAAATGAACGCACCATTCAACCTATTTACTCGTAGTACAGATGCAACTCAATCATTGCCAATGTTGCATTCAAACAACCTTTTTGCCTTGGGGCGCGAAATCCGCATTATGCATGCGGGCGAAGAATATCGTTTACGTCTAACGCGTAATAATCGCCTGATTTTAACGAAGTAATATAATAACAACCGCATAATAATAAACGTGGGAATAAGCAGTATGTCAGCGCATGCTGCTTTTTTTTATTTTGCTCATTAGAAAATTTATGCAGGTAGCTGGATACTCACCTTGAGTCCGCCATAGCTGGATTGGGAAAACTTGATTTTGCCCTGATGCAATTCAACAATTTTATTACAAATCGACAAGCCTAATCCCGAACCTTGGGTTTTAGTTCCTAAGGCACGATAAAAACGCTCTCCCAATCGCTCTAGTATGTCGTTGTCCACGCCTTGCCCTTCATTTTCGATCACCAGCGCTATAGCATCTTGCTGCTGCTCCAAACTAATATAAATCTGTCCCTGCTCAATACTATATCGGATCGCATTATCAATTATGTTTCGGATGCAGGTAAATATGAGTTGCTGATTGGCATGCAGCATATTTGATTGCTCTGTGCTGTCTACATGAATTTGAATGCTTTTTTCCTTAGCAAATAATGCCAATGCTTGTGTTGCTTCCTGCACCACCTCTTCTAAATCAAAATAAGTTTTGGGTAGATTTTCTGCATGCTCAGGATCGAGACGCGCCAAAAGCAATAAATTTTCCAGTGTTTGAATACCACGGTTCACATCTTGCTGCATCTGAACAAAATCACCAGCCCGTTCAGGATATTTACGCTGTAGTAACTGCAATCGCAATTGAATCGCAGATAAAGGTGAACGCAACTCATGGGATGCATCAGCGGTAAAACGCTGCTCTGCTAGCAAGGATTGTTCGAGACGCTGTAACAGTCGATTGAGCTGCCCCAACATTGGCTGCAATTCTTTGAGTTCGACCTCGCCCGCTTGTATCGGGCTCAAATCATCTGCATTTTTTTCTGATATTTCTGAAGATAACTGATGAATCACTTTAAATTGTCGTTTAATCAGGAAATGTAGCATGATCCATTGCATCAGCCACACCAACATCAAGATTAGCGCATAGCCTGCGAAACTGTTCAGCAAGTCTTTAAAACGTTCTCCGAGCGGCTGTAAAATCAGTACTTGCATATGTGCATGTTCATCTTCGCCCGCATAACTCCGCCATAACTGGCCTTGCTGCCAAATGATGCCATAGTCGCCATGAGTTGCTGCAATCAAAGTGTGATGCTGTGGATCAAGCTGAAAATCCGAGGACTGGGTTAAAACTTGCTGCGAATTGCTCAACTGATATTGGATATCAAATTCATCACTCAGTTCATCAATTTGTTGCCCAGAGGTTTGGGTTAAATCCGTAATCAGCAACATATCTGAAATCTCGTCCATGATTTCATCTTGTACCTGCATGGTTTGATATACCGAAATCACGGCGAACAAAAATAATGCCACACATCCAGCAATCATTGAACTTACTAAAGAAGTTTTAACCAGCTTGGTTTGTAATGACACCACCTTCATTCTATTCCCCCTGATGCATGCGATAGCCTAGACCGCGAATGGTCTTGATATATTGCCCACCAATCTTTTTACGAATCTGATAGATAAACACCTCGATGGCATTACTTTCAATTTCATCGCCCCATGCATACAGAGATTCTTCCAGTTGTTCCCGTGTCACAATATGCTCAGGTTTCTGCATCAGCTTATATAAAATCTGGAACTCTTTAGCGGTGAGATTGACCGCTTTACCATCCTGAATCAAAGTCTTGGCTTGGGGATCAAGTTGTAAATTGGCAAAATGAAGATATTGACCCGCTTGAGTCTGATGTTGACGCAATTGAGAACGAACCCGAGCTGATAATTCCTCCAGATTAAATGGCTTGACCAGATAGTCATTGGCCCCCAGATCCAGCCCTTCTACCCGATCATGGATGTGGTCTTTGGCAGTAATAAAAATAACCGGAGTTTTGGTGTTTTGTCGGCGAATGGTTTTAAGGATTTCATCCCCTGAAGCTTGCGGTAAGCCCCGATCCAGCAGGATACAGTCATATTGATGCTGTTCGGCTGCCAGAATCGCATGATCCCCCCGTTCCACCCAGTCAACGCTATAACCATCCATTTCCAGCCAGGCTTTGATACTTTCCGCCTGCGAGGCATCATCTTCAGCCAATAAAATTCGCATAAAACAGCCCACTCTGTTGATCTTTCACATAATCTTAAAATAAATCATAAACAAAAAACCACATGATGATCATGTGGTTTTTTTATTCGTCCATCAATCTTTAGAATTGAACCTGATCAACATCAACTTCAACACGTTTCGCTGGCTTATAGTCAATGTCGATTTCACCAATTAAGGTCACTGGTGTTTTTGCTGATACTGGCTTACCTCGCCATAAATCATCATCAATATCGACCGTCATTGAACCTGTCTGGTCACTAAACTGATATTTCTCATCACCTGTTGCTTTTACCACATAACCTTTCAATTTAACTGGGGTATCATCTTTCAGGGTCAAAGCCTGTTTGACTGTGGTGATTTGAGTCGGCGCCAATGCTTGCTGATTTACGGCAGTAGTATTCGCTACGGCAAAAGTAGTTGCGCCAACCAAGCCAGCAACAACTGCAAATTTAGATAATACGTTCATATGCTTTCCCCTCATCGTGGTTTCATCATTTCGATGGAGTTATTAAAACAAACCAAGATGAGGTGAATCTGAAGATGGCACTGTAGCTTAATTTAATGGCACCACGCGCAATACTTCTTCTAACGTGGTCACACCTTCAATCACTTTACGTGCACCCGCAATCCGCAATGGCTCAATTCCCTCTTTTTTCGCTTGCCCTTTCAAATCATTGAGTGTGCCATGCGCACTGATGATCGACTTGAGCTCCAGACTGACAGGCATAAATTCGTAAATACCGACACGGCCCTTATATCCGGTATGACGACATGCTTCACACCCCACCGCTTTATACATGCTGGTTGGCATATCCATCATATAATCAAAGGTCAGATGCTCCCATTCTTGCTCGTTGATTGGTGTTTCCTGCTTACAATGCGGACAGAGACGACGAACCAGACGTTGAGCCAGAACACCCAGAATTGTTGCAGCAGTCAGGAATGGCTGCACGCCTAGATCATGTAAACGCGTCAGGCTCGACGGTGCATCATTGGTATGTAAGGTAGATAACACCAGATGCCCTGTTAATGCAGCCTGAATCGCCATATTTGCGGTGTCATGGTCACGAATCTCACCGACCATGATAATGTCAGGATCTTGACGCATTAAAGCCCGCACGCCATCTGCAAAGCCTAACTCAATGTTTGGATTGACCTGCATCTGGTTAAAACTAGGTTCCAGCATTTCAATCGGATCTTCAATGGTACAAACATTAACCTGTTCTGTTGCCAGTTGCTTTAAAGATGAATACAAGGTGGTGGTCTTACCTGAACCTGTTGGCCCTGTAACCAAAATGATGCCATGACTGTGCTGTGTCAGCTGCTGCCAGCTCTGTAATAAATGACCTTCAAAACCCAGTTGCTGAAAACTACGCACCAATACTTCTGGGTCGAAAATACGCATCACCAGCTTTTCACCGAAAGCGGTCGGCAGAGTCGAAAGACGTAATTCTGTCTCCTGACCTTTTGGTGTACGGGTTTTTAAGCGTCCATCCTGTGGTTTGCGCTTCTCGGCTACATTCATGCGGCCTAAAATTTTAATACGGGAAATCACCGCTGTCAGTGTATTGGCAGGCATGTTATAGATGGTATGCAGTACACCGTCGATACGAAAACGCACCTTACCTTTGTCTTTTCGTGGTTCTAGATGAATATCGCTAGCACCTTGCTCAAACGCAAATTGCAGCACCCAGTCCACCAGTTTGACAATATGCTGGTCATTGGCATCAGGATTTTGTGTATCACCTAACTGTAATAAAGCTTCAACGCCTTTATTTTCCCGGTCATAGATACTGGCATTTTGTGAAGAACTGACCGCACGACTGACTTGATAATACTCAACAATATAACGTTGTAACTGTTCAGGATTTAACAGCACCTTTTCAATCTTTCTAGGTGCCAGACTACGCTCCAGATTGTTTAGCCATTCTGTGGTAAAAGGCTGATCGGTTCCAATCAAAATTCGGTCTGCCTGCACATCCACGGCTAGAATATGATTTCTGACTGCAAATTCTTGCGACATGACACTGGTCAAGGCAGCTACATCGGCTTTAAGCGGATCAATGATAAATAAGGGAAGATCGGCTTTTTTAGCCAGCCATTGACACAAACGATTCAACGATAAGGTCATACCCGCATTCAGTTGGTCTTTTAAACTAAAATTGGCAATCCACTGCAAAGGATGCCATTTCAACTGATCTTTTTGGCGATGTGTGGTCTGAACCAGCAATTTGTCCCGTTCAGTAATCCGACCATCTTTCAGTAGTTGCTCTAAGCACCACGTCACATCAATCGTAAAAGAAAAGTTTGCGAATTTTGCCTGAGCTTGCATAACCGTTCATTCCCCAAATTTTTTAACGAAATTTATATTTTTAAAGTTTTAACTTTGTTCAACTGCAATAACGATGACATCCTGTTCACCGACCGTAAAACGCACATTCAACACTGCAAAGCACATTCCATACACGCGTTCAGCATCATTTTGATACGCAGGTCGAGGATCTAAAGATAACACTTGTTCAAGTTCATCGAATATCTTTTTATCCAAAATCCCCTGCTTTAATAACTGCTGCTGTTGCTGTTGTGCATTTTCCGACCAAACAACCGTTTTACGCTGTGGCTCTTCTTGTGCGTATCCACTGACGGAATCAGCAATTGCATCCGAATATTGAATATACGGTTTGATATCTAAAATTGGCGTCCCATCCAGTAAATCACTTCCCGTGACATAGACACGTACCGCTTTACCATGCTTTTCAACCCGTAAAAATTGCACGACTGATAAACCAATCGGAGATGGACGATACATGCTTCGCGTCGCAAAAACCCCTATTTTCTGGTTACCTCCAAGTCTCGGCGGACGTACTTGTGCACGAAATTTAGGCATTTGATTCAAGGTGTTATCCGATTTTTTATTCTCATGGAACTGCCACAGCAGCCATAAGTGGCTAAAATCTTCGATACCCTCAAATGCCAGAATATCGCTATAAGCCTCCGTCATCTCTATATAAGACTCGACCTGCACCAGATTTGGCTGGCGCGGAATGCCGAATTTCTCACGGTAAGGCGAACGCATATGGCCAATGATTGGCATCACTACAGAATTGTTCATCACTTTTTCTTATAAACACAATTAAATATATTCAGTTTATCGAGAATGATTTTAGATTAGAATAGCGATCTGTTTCTTTTAACTGTGATCGAGACCTTTAATGGCTGCTTTTAACGTTGAACGCATTACTCATGTTCACCACTGGAATGACACACTTTTCAGTTTTAAAACTACACGCGACGTCAGCTTACGTTTTAAAAATGGTCAGTTTGTAATGATCGGCCTTGAAGTGAATGGTAAGCCTTTGATGCGTGCTTATTCGATCGCCAGTGCGAATTATGAAGAAGAGTTAGAATTCTTCTCTATTAAAGTACAAGACGGTCCATTAACTTCTATTTTACAAAAAGTACAAGTGGGCGACGAAATCCTTATTTCTAAAAAGCCTACAGGCACTTTAGTACACGACGATTTATTACCAGGTAAAAATTTATATCTTTTATCTTCTGGTACAGGCCTTGCACCATTCCTTTCTTTACTTCGTGATCCAGAAACTTACGAAAAGTTTGAAAAAGTGATTATGGTTCACGGTACACGTTATGTGTCTGAACTTGCATACCAAGATTTAATCTTGAATGAACTTCCTAACCATGAATTCTTTGAAGAGTTAGGAATCAAAGATAAGTTGATCTACTACCCAACCGTAACACGTGAACCGTTCCACACTCAAGGTCGTGTAACGACGGCAATTGAGACAGGCGAACTGTTTGAAAAAATTGGTTTACCACGTTTTAACCGTGAAACTGACCGTGCCATGCTCTGTGGTAGCCCTGCATTCTTGAAAGACGTTGCTGCACTGCTTGACCAACATGGTTTAGTTGAATCACCACGTATGGGCGTTATGGGTGATTATGTAATTGAACGCGCATTTGTTGAAAAATAATTTAAATAAATGCAAAAAGAACCGAGGCTAAAACCTCGGTTTTTTATTTTTAAGTTTTATAAAAATGTAATTTTATTTATATAAACGTAATGATTGAAAAACTAAAATAATCAGTGATTATGCAGCATCTAAATGTATCAATCGCTCAATATAATACCAACACTCTTCAATCTCAGCATGATCTTTATTTACTTTGGCATAAGAAGTCATTCCATCCAGAATATTAATATACATGGCAGTTAATACATGTGGCTGATAGACCTGAGCCTTTACAAACAATCCCTCAACTAATGCCATTAACCATTCACGATACTCCATGATTGGTCGAATAATTGAAGGATATTGCTGTAATATTTCTAATGAAGCTTTTTGAAACATACAACCATGAAAATCATCTGAATTAAACCAGCCCAAATGCCAAAAATAGACTGCTTTAATTTTACCCAAATAGTCATCTTCCTGTTTGAGGTTAATTTCTGTTTCAATAGCTTCCTGAATGCTTTTGTTCCTTCGAGATAGACACTCTTCAATCAGGTTCTCTTTAGAGGGAAAGTATTTGTAGAAAGTCATTTTGGCAACACCTGACTCACTAATAATTCGATCCACTCCTACAGAACTGTAGTTATGACGGTTAAAAAGGTCTAGAGCCGTTACAATAATATCTTCTTTTTTTGACATTTTATTATCCTTTTAGAATTCTATCAAAAAACTTAACGTATTATTAAGACATAGTTTACATGCTGGAAATTTCTGGCCACTATGTATGTTTATCTTATTTTAAGAGCATTATAGAAAAGTCGAATTTTCTTTATTGTTCCTCTTATAGGGTATGAAAAAAAAGGCTTATACACAAGATCATTTGTAAAAAAATCTTTCTATTTTTTAAATAAAAGAATATACCGTGAATCATTTCACCTTTTATTTACAGTTAAGTTAAATAATAAACTTTATTGCCATTTTTTAGCC
>NZ_LZPJ01000018.1:0-21678 GCF_001729365.1 Acinetobacter sp. YK3 | reverse complement strand
TGAATCTGATTAATCAGATTTTCAATTCCGTCACGCTCTTTTTGAGGTGCTGGATTATTCCCCATTGCTGGTGGCTGCTTTTTGGCAGGGACAATCGGACGTTCCTCAACTGAGGTTGGTGACGTTGTTCCTGGCAAATCAGAAAAGTCATTCTGAGTTGAACGTGTTGGTGCCGGCGGTGCAGGGCGATAAAGTGGACGAGCCAATGGTGGCGAAGCACGATATTCTTTTTTGTCTTCACTTTGCTGGATCTGTAATTTATCACGCGAAATTGGATCTTTCGCCTCTTTATCTAGACGAACCCATGCCGATGGCGTGTCTTTTAATGACTGACCCATAAAGTTAGTCCAGATCGGAAGCGCTGCAACACCACCGTATTCACGACGACCTAGCGTACGCGGTTGGTCAAAGCCAACCCAGGCCACAGCAACCAACTTGCCATTGAAGCCCGCGAACCATGCATCTTTCGCATCGTTGGTTGTTCCTGTTTTACCACCCAAATCATCACGTCCGATTTTCATCGCAGCACGTCCAGTACCGTGTTGAATTACATCACGTAAGATGTTGGCCATGTCATAAGCTGAGCTTGATTTCAGGATACGTTGTGCCTGACGATAGTCACCATTTGGCTTGCTTGCTTTTTCAGTATCAGCAGCAGTCATTGGTACTTCAGATGCTGCATTTGTATCATCCAAAGTCTCATTGGTGATTTCTTTTACTTCATCTTTTTTGCTTGCGTCAGCTGTTTGTTGTTTTGCATCGTTCTTTGCAGTGGCAATACAAGGAATACATGCATACTCAGGCTTCGCTTCATAAATGACTTTGCCATACGCATCTTCAATACGTGTAATAAAGTGCGGCTGGATACGGTAACCGCCATTGGCAAATGTCGCATAACCTGTTGCCATTTGAATCGGCAATACTTGTGGCGTACCTAAGGCAATGGTGTAGTTACGTGGAATCTGGTCATCTTGTAAACCAAAATCCATAAACAGTTGGCGGGTACGTTCGATCCCGACATTTTGTAATAAACGGACAGAAACCGAGTTTCGTGACAAGTAAAGGGCACGGCGTAATGGAATCATACCAAGATAGCGCCCATCCGCGTTTCTTGGTGACCATTTACCAATGGTAATCGGGCTATCGTTAACCATGCTATATGGCGTCATACCACGCTCTAAAGCCAGCGCATACACGAATGGTTTAATGGTCGAACCAGGTTGTCTCCAACCTTGTAAAGCACGGTTAAATTTTGATTGATAGAAGTTATAGCCACCGACAACCGCTTCAATTGCACCGTCATTTGGATTAATGGCAATGAGCTGGCCCTGTACTTTTGGTACTTGAGTCAAAGCCCATACCGTTTTGCCTTCATTTGGACGCAAACGCACAATATCTTTGACTTTGACAATTTGTGAAGCATTCGATGGTGCGCCACCCACGCTATTGGCGTTGCGATATGGACGTACCCAAGACATGCCTGACCAGTTCACTGTTACGGTTGAGCCATCTTGCATTAAGGCTTCAAAAGAATTGTTATTCACTTTGGTGACTTGAGCAGGGTAGGTGTTCGCATAAGCCATGAACTGTTTTAAAGGTTTATCATGTGCCTCTGGACCGCGCCAGCCATGACGACGGTCATATGCTTCCAGTCCATTTTGAATCGCTTGTTCTGCATAACGCTGACGGTTGCTATCAACGGTGGTGTAAACCTTGTAACCCGAGTCAATCGCCTGTTCGCCAAAATGCTCAACTAATTCGGAACGGACCATTTCTCCGACATAGGGAAAAACGTTACTCACCGAGCGATCAACCATGTTCAGATTGATTGGCTCGGCAACCGCTTGCTGGTATTGATTCTGGTTGATATAACCCAACTGCAGCATACGTCCCAAAATCCAGTTACGACGCTCAAGCGCACGTTCTGGGTTAACCACAGGATTATATTTTGATGGTGCTTTCGGTAAACCCGCAATCATTGCCATTTGTGCGGTGGTTAGCTCATTCAGGTTTTTGTTGTAATAGATACGAGCAGCCGCAGCGATACCGTAGGCATTTTTACCCAAGAAAATTTTATTGACATACGCCGTCAAAATTTCCTGTTTTGTTAAATTCTGTTCGATTTTTCGTGCAAGAAAAACCTCAGTCAGTTTACGTCTTAGTGTTCGGTCTGGACTTAAATAATAGTTCTTCGCAACCTGCATGGTAATGGTTGAGCCCCCAGTCTGGACATCAGAACCCGTAACAGATTCAGTCAAAGCTCGCCCTAAGCCTTTAAAACTGATGCCGTTATGCTCAAAAAATGAGGAGTCTTCTGCTGCAAGGAAACCATGAATAAAGGTCGGAGGAATCTGTTCATACTTAACAGGAATTGATAATTTCCCGCCATATTCCGCAATCAACTTATTATCTGCCGTATAGACTTGCAATGGTTTTAATAAAGGCGCTTTTTTTAATGAGCTCATATCTGGCAATGATGGCGCGAGATAGAGATACATGCCATAAAATCCCATTGGAAGTGAGACTAAGATAATAATAACGATCAAAAAAAATGGGCGAACAATACCAGAACTGGATAGCTTTTTCATAATAAGTAAGTTTTAATAAGAGCGAATGGCAAACTAATTGTGGTCAGTATATCCTTTAGACATGCGGATTGTTAGATGAGTTATTGTATCCGTATCAATTAAAGACCAAAACAAAATTAGTATGTTGAATTTTTGGGGATAAAAAAATAAATAGGAAAGTACTGTGCTCAGGTTATATCGTAAACCAAATAAGGGGTTAGTGGGTGTCGATATTAGTTCGACAACTGTTAAATTATTGGAGCTCTCTGTAAAGAACGGTAGATATTGGGTTGAAAGTTATGCGGTGATGCCATTACCTGAAAATAGTGTAGTGGAAAAAAGCATTCTGAACCCAGAGGCGGTGGGTGATGCGCTTGAGAGAGTCGTCAACCTTGCGAATCCTCACACCACCAATGTTGCATTTGCAGTGCCTACTTCTATGGTCATTAACAAGATTATAGAAATGGATGCTGACATGTCGGATGAAGAACGTGAAGTTCAGATCCGTATGGATGCTGAGCAATACATTCCGTTCCCGTTAGATGAAGTGAGTCTGGATTTTGAAGTTTTACCTGACCGTTTGGCCAATGCAAACCGGGTAAACGTACTGCTCGTGGCCACGCGAACAGAAAATGTAGATACGCGAGTCGAAGTGCTTGAACTGGCTGGCCTCACTGCAAAAATCGCCGAAGTTGAAAGTTACGCAATGGAGCGTGCTTTTAGTGTCTTTGCCGATACTTTGCCAATGGGTGCCAATACGGTCGGTATTCTGGATATTGGTCATACCATGACTACGCTTTCTGTGATGCAGAAAGGTAAAATTATCTATACCCGTGAGCAAGTGTTTGGCGGTCGTCAACTGACTCAAGATGTACAAAGTCGCTATGGCTTGTCTTTTGAGGAAGCGGGTCGTGCCAAAAAAGAAAGAACACTGCCAGACGATTATGATACCGAGGTGCTTGAGCCTTTCCTTGATGCAGTCGTTCAGCAAGCTGCACGTTCACTCCAGTTCTTCTTTTCATCTTCTCAGTTTAATGAGATTGACCATATTTTACTTGCTGGCGGGAATGCCAATATTCCTGGTCTGGCGAAATTATTACAACAAAAGCTCGGTTATCGGGTGACCATTGCCAATCCATTTTTACAAATGGGTTTTTCTCCCCAAATTGATATTAAAAAAATTGAAAATGATGCTTCCTCTTTAATGGTGGCATGTGGTTTGGCAATGAGGAGTTTTGATTAATGGCAAAGATTAACTTACTCCCTTGGCGTGATGAGCTAAGAGAACAAAGAAAGAAACAGTTTGTCGCTTTTTGTGTTGGGGTTGCTGCATTAGGGGTTGCATCGGTTTTTTCAGGGTGGATGTATTTTGACCATAAACTGAGTGATCAGGAACAGGCCAATCAGCTGATTGTGAGTACCAATCAGAATCTGGATACACAACTGAAAGCTCTGGATGGTTTGCAAGAACGCCGTAATGCCATTATTGAGCGTATGAAGCTGATTCAGGGTTTACAAGGGCAGCGTCCAGTTACGGTACGTCTGGTGGATGAACTGGTTCGCGTCACGCCACCAACCATGTACTTGACCAAGTTTACCCGTACAGGTGATAAATTCACCATCGAAGGTAAAGCGGAAAGCCCGAATACCGTGGCTGAACTGTTGCGTAATCTTGAGGCTTCGCCGTGGTATCGCAATGCCTTTATGAATTCATTCCTTGCAGTAGATGAAGATAAAAACAAAGATAAGGCAGCAAGCTCGCTGGTTCCTCGGGTTGAGGAAAATTATGGAAGTTTTATTGTCACTGTAGATTTGGGTGAGATTGGTACAACTGTTGAGGCTGCACCAACAACAGAACAGGCAGCATCAGGGACAGTAGCAGCGGGGGCCGTGAAATGAACCAAGATGAATTGAATCAAGACACCGTTGCTGTCAAGAAAAAGAAAATGACAGTCGAGCAGTTCTTCCAGCAATTTAATACGCTGGACATGAACAATTACGGCAGTTGGCCTTTATCCGTCAAAATCACGTGCTGGATCTTCGTATTTTTAGCTGTGATTGCGCTGGGTTATTTTGTGGTGATTAAATCTCAGCTCGAAGCGATTGAGAATGCTCAGGCGCAGGAACAAAGTTTACTGAATGAATTTAGAGAAAAAGATTCCAAACTGCGTAACTTGCAACAATATCAAGCGCAGTTGCAAGAAATGGAAGCGAATTTTAATCAACAATTAGAACAGCTACCAAAAGAAACAGAGATTCCGAGTCTGGTTGAAGATATCAACTTGACGGGTGTTAACTCTGGCCTGAAATTTAAAAACATCCGTCTGGAAAATGAAGTCAAACAAGAGTTCTTTATTGAGCAGCCAATCAGTATCGATGCGACAGGCGACTACCATGCATTTGGTGCTTTCGTGACAGGTATTGCGGCGTTGCCTCGTATTGTGACTTTGCATGACTTTACGGTTGAAGCAAAAGAAGATACCCAGAAAAAATCTGATATTCCTGTGGTGAATTATACTGTGAAAGCCAAGACCTACCGTTATGTAGGTGCGGATGATCAGGCCAATGCCGCTGCGGCAGCGACAAATAATCCACCTGCTGCAGGAGGAAAGTAAGCCATGAATAATTATAAATTACTACTTAGCTTGTTGCTTGGATTGGGGTTGGTTGGATGTGATTCGCGTATTGATGCAGTCAACCAGAAGATGGCTGAGATCCGAAATCAGCCGCCTTTACCGATTGAACCTGCACCTGTATTTACACCTGTACCGTTATTTAACTATTCGGCGCATCAGCTGAAAAGCCCATTTATGCCAAGTTCTTTAGCTGCCGAGTTAAAGATTATGGCAGGCAAACGTGTGTATCCGAACTTTAATCGTCAGCCACAACCGCTAGAGAGCTATGCGCTGGAATCATTAAATATGAAGGGTAGCATGCGTGGCAGAAGCAGCGAGACGATTGCTTTAATTCAAACACCTGATGGGCAAATCGAGCGCGTACAAGTGGGTAGTTATTTGGGGATGAATCAGGGGCGCATCATTAAAATTAGCCCGACTCAGATAGATTTGGTGGAAATCGTACCTGATGGACGAGAAGGTTACGTAGAAAGACCTCGAACACTCGTTCTCATTGGGCCAGCACCATAAGATTAAGGGAATAACAATGAAAAAACAGTTTAAAGATTCTTTATTTGGGGAAGCGAAGACCATGAATCATGCATTCCGTCAATTTTCTATGGCTGCGATTACGCTTGCTGTGATGCAGGTTGCCTCAGCACAAGTCAGCATGACCAATATTGTACCCATGAATTTGGCTGAACAAGGTACAGAAATCCGCGTCATGTTTAATGGTTTGCCACCGCAACCACAAGCTTATCAGCTTGAACAGCCTGCTCGCTTGATTCTGGATTTTGATAAAGCACAACAAACTTTAAAACAAACTTCTATTCCAGTTTCAACCAATGAAGCAAGTTCTGTTGAAGTTGCGGCAGATGACCAACGTTCTCGTGTGATTGTGAATTTGAAAGATGCTGGTGCATTTACGACACGTGTGGAAGGCAATACTTTTGTACTGAAAATTAATTCAGCCAAGCCTGCGGCAATGGCGGCTCCAGTCGCTGCTGTGCGTCAGGCGCAACAAGGTATTTCCAACATTGGTTTCCAGCGTGGCAATCAAGGCGAAGGGCTGGTGGTTATTGATTTATTAGGGAATAACACACCTGTAGATGTACAACAGCAAGGCAGTAAGATTGTTGTGCGTACCATGGGGAATAAAATCCCGACGCATTTGGCTCGTCGTTTAAATACCAATGACTTCGCAACGCCTGTCGCAAGTATTGATGCCTATAACGACAAAGGAAATGGTGTCATCACCATTCAATCTGCGGGTAGCTATGAATATATGGCTTATCAGGCAGAAAATAAACTGACTATCAGCTTAAAGCGTCCTGAAGATAAATCACCGACCAAGGCCAAGACACAAACCTATACTGGGAATAAAATTTCTTTAGACTTCCAGGATATTGAAGTACGCCGTGTATTGCAGTTACTTGCAGACTTTACCGGTATTAATATGGTTGCCGCAGATACGGTGCAAGGTAATATCACCTTACGTCTTAAAGATGTGCCGTGGGATCAGGCTTTGGATATTGTCTTGAAAACCAAGAATCTGGACAAGCGTCGTAATGGTAATGTGATCTGGATTGCACCAGTTTCAGAGCTGATTAAGGCTGAGGAAGAAGAAGCCAAAGCGCAGGCACAAAGCGTAAAACTGGCGCCTCTGCAAACTGAATATATTACGTTAAGCTATGCAAAAGCAGCGGATATTGAAAAGCTGATTACCCAAGGAAAGAACGCGAATACTAATAATGGTAATTCTTCCAATTCAATCAGCAATGACAATTTAGCGGGTGGCTTGTTAAGTCCTCGCGGAACCATTTCGATTGACCCGCGTACCAATACCTTAATCGTGAATGATACTTCTCAGAAAATTGACCAGATCCGTAAGATGGTTGATCTGCTGGACGTATCGGTTAAACAGGTCATGATTGAAGCGCGTATTGTCAGTGCCAGTACTGATTTCACCAAAGAGATGGGTGTGAAATGGGGAATCTTGTCTCAAGGGATTACTAAAAATAATGACCTGTTAGTGGGCGGTAGTGATCAGACATTATGGGATTTAAGAAAGCCTGAAAAAGATAGCGATACAGGTGGCTGGAAATATGAAATTGAACGTCCAGATAACCTGAATGTCGACTTAGGTGCAGTTACACCTGGAGCAAGCCGTATTGCTTTTGGTTTAATTAGCCTGTCAGACTTTATGCTGGATTTAGAACTTTCAGCGGTACAAGCCGATGGTTATGGAGAAGTAATTTCGACGCCAAAAGTCATGACTGCCGACAAGCAAGCTGCAAAAATTGAATCGGGTAAGAAAATTCCTTATACCTCATCAACCGGTGGTGGTGCGAATGCCGTGCCTAAAACAGAGTTTATTGATGCGACCTTAAGTCTGGATGTGACACCAAGCATTACCCCTGACGGTAAAGTCATGATGAAATTGAACATTACCAAAGACTCGCAAAGTACGCCGACACCAACAGGACAGCTCACCATTAATAAAAACCAGATTGATACCAATGTACTGGTGGATAATGGTGAAACCGTAGTGCTCGGTGGTATTTTTGAGCAGGAAAATATCAGTTCTCAAGTGAAAGTACCATTCTTGGGTGACTTACCTTATGTCGGACGCTTATTCCGCCGTGACTTGAAAACAGACAATAAACGTGAGCTACTTATTTTTATTACGCCGAGAATTGTTAATGACACTTTAACCAGAAATCATTAATATATTTTCAATAATCGCAATTCATATAGGTGGCGCGTTGCCAAGCAAAGCGTTTGAAACCCTACCAAATATTTATTTGGTAGGGCCAATGGGGGCAGGAAAAACAACAGTTGGCCGGCATTTAGCAGAATTGCTAGGCCGTGATTTTATTGATAGCGATCATGAAATCGAACGTAAAACAGGTGCCACAATTCCATGGATTTTTGAAAAAGAAGGGGAAGTCGGATTTCGGTTACGCGAAACCAATGTATTGAATGACTTAACCTCTCGTCCATTATTGGTATTGGCTACAGGCGGTGGCGCAGTCACCCAAGTGAAAAACCGAGAATTTCTTAAACAGCGTGGTATCGTTGTTTATCTTTATACTCCTGTAGAGTTACAACTACAGCGAACCTATCGCGATAAAAATCGCCCTTTATTACAAGTCGAAAATCCAGAGCAAAAACTACGTGACTTATTGGCACTGCGCGATCCTTTATATCGCGAGGTCGCACACTATGTCATTGAAACAAATCAAGGTGCCGCACGGGATTTAGCACAACGTATCTTGCACGTCATTTTATCTAAACAAGTTAAGTAATCGCTGGTTGGTTGTCATTATGCAAACGTTACATGTTGAGTTGGGTGATCGTCGTTATCCAATATTTATTGGTAGTCATTTAGATCCAAAAGAATTGCTTGAGCCTTATTTACATGGTCGACAAGTCATGCTGGTGTCTAACTCAACGGTTGCGCCTTTATATTTACAACATTATATGGATGCCTTGACCCAGCTTGATAAACAAGTTGCTCAATGCATTTTGCCAGATGGTGAGAAATATAAAGACCTTCAGCATTTGAATCTTATTTTCGATGCTTTGCTTGAAGCAGGCTTTAATCGGGATTGTACCGTACTGGCTTTGGGTGGTGGTGTCATTGGCGATATGGCCGGTTTTGCCTCAGCCTGTTTCCAGCGTGGTGTCTATTTTGTTCAGGTGCCAACCACCTTGTTGTCACAGGTTGACTCAAGCGTAGGTGGCAAAACGGGTATTAACCATCCGTTGGGCAAGAATATGCTGGGTGCTTTCCAGCAGCCACAAGTGGTGCTGGCGGATATGGCTCAGCTAGAGACTTTGCCAAATCGCGAACTGTCTGCGGGCCTGTCAGAAGTGATTAAATATGCCTTATTGGGTGATGTTGATTTTCTGGTCTGGTTAGAACAGAACATGGATGCTTTGGTTGCACGTGATGCAAACTTATTGGCAGAAGCGGTGTATCGCTCATGCGCACATAAAGCTCGTATTGTTGCAAATGATGAAAAAGAGCAGGGCGAGCGTGCCTTACTCAATCTTGGGCATACTTTTGGACACGCGATTGAATCTTATCTGGGTTACGGCACATGGTTGCATGGTGAAGCGGTAGCTACGGGTATGGTGATGGCAGCAGATTTGTCTCATCGTTTAGGTTGGATTTCAGCCGAAGATGTACAACGTACAAAAAATATCATTCAACGCGCCAATTTACCGATATCATGTCCAAAAATTCCATTAGATGAATTCTTGGCTTATATGTCGCATGATAAAAAAGTCTTAAATGGGCAATTACGTCTGGTTTTATTGAAAACATTAGGTCAGGCGGTGATTACCAAAGACTTTGACGTTGAGTTAATGAAACAATCTATTCTTGCAAATCAATCTGCATAATTAATTATTTGGGTAAAGCATGGCTGTGTCACGATCAATTTGGCAAAATATTCAACAATATAGCTGGCTCGTTTTCGCGTTGGCTTGTTTAATTGCTGCATTGATATTCTGGGGCGTTACGGATACTAAAGCACTGGTCAAAGAGCAACAGCCGACTGAAACGGAAACACAGGTTCAGATTCAACCTGAAAAGGTGGCAGCGACTGCACATCTGGGTGCACTCTCGGATGAAGTGAAGCCATTAGATACCACGACACGTGTTGTTGTCTCTAATGATCATGCACCTGAGTTTCGTGGAACCAAATATATTAAGGATAATCAACGTCAGTGGACGATGGAGATTTTCCGCAGTTCAGATGAAGCAATTATTAAAAATTTCTTGTTAAATCGAGCTGATCGCAAGAAGTTTGTTTATTTCCGTCTGAGTGGTGAAGATCAGGTTGAGCAATATGTGCTTACTTATGGTGCTTTTTCAAATGCAGAAGAAGCCACCCGTCAATTTGCCCAGCTCAATCTGGCACTTCCTGAGTCGATAAAGCCGAAAGCACAGCAGCTGACAACATATGCTGAGTTTGTGAATGATTTGGGCTCTGATGAAATGAAATCGGCGACCAATCAGCTTTATGCAGTACAGTTAAGACCTGCAGCACTGCCTAGAGTGGATGAAACCTTGTTAATGAATCGAGCACCAGCAACGAGCAATCGGGCGGCAGATTCATCAACAACTGTTAAAACGACTGTGACTCAACGTGATGCACAAGGTAATGTCGTTAACGTTAAACAAAGCCAATCGGCCCCTCCAGCACCGACAAATGCTGAAAAAATAAAAGAAAATTCAGATTCTTCTAAACGAGAAGTAAGCGACCCATTTAATTGATGTTGCACTAAAATTGTGCAGAAGTGATTCTTTTTATAGCAACATGATTTTTTTTGGTGCGTTTTATAACTAGGGGCAAGTTCTTTGCCCCTTATAATTTAAAGTTATTTTAATTTTTTTAATGATTTAGTAAATCCTATTTTACATGGCATGTTTTTTGCATTCTTGTGGTGCTAATTTGTCTGCTCATTGCGCCTTTTGGTACTAAATGATTCATTAGTTTAGTGAAATGGAAAGTTTTTGTGCTTTACAAACTTTTTTGAGGGTGTAATAACTGAAAACACTTTAGATGGCGAAATGCACTGCGTCTTTAAAAAGAAAGGCGTATATTGCAAATCCGCCAGTAAAAATGTTTTCGCGAAGCATTGAACTTTAAATGAGTTGATCGGCAATATCGCAGAAAATGAATTGAATGTTTGTTGCTCGAAAGAGCCATGTTGAAAGAAGGGTACGCTATGCACATGCCATCGCCTAATACTGTAGCTCCCGCTCAAGGTTTATATCAGCCTGACGAGTTTAAGGATAACTGTGGTTTTGGTCTGATTGCCCATATGAAGGGTGAATCAAGCCATCATCTGGTCGAAACTGCGATTCACAGTTTAAGTTGCATGACGCACCGTGGTGGTATTGCCGCGGATGGTAAAACAGGAGATGGGTGCGGATTGTTATTGGCGATGCCGAAACAATTTTTCCGTGACGAAGCTCAGAAACTGGGAACCAACCTGACTGAGATTTTTGCTGCTGGTACGGTATTTTTAAATATTGATCCTGCTTTAGCGCAAAATGCGAAAAACATTTTAAATAAGGAAATCGAAGCTGCGGGCCTGACCGTTGCAGCATGGCGTGTCATTCCAACCAATAACGATGCCTTAGGTGAGATTGCACTTCAATCTTTACCTGCATTTGAACAGATTCTCGTGAACTGCCCAATGGGTTTAACCGAAGTTGAGTTTAACCGTAAACTCTTCTTGGCTCGTCGTCGTGCAGAACAAAAATTACAAAATGATCCATTATTCTATGTGACTACATTAGCGACTACAGTGATCAGCTATAAAGGTCTCATGATGCCAGCAGCGATTGCTGACTTCTATACCGACTTGGCTGACGAGCGCTTAAAATCACATATCGTGGTGTTCCACCAACGTTTCTCGACCAATACCTTGCCACGTTGGCCATTGGCACAGCCATTCCGTTACCTTGCACATAATGGTGAAATTAATACCATTACGGCGAACCGTAACTGGGCTTTGGCACGTACACCAAAATTTGAAAATGCATTACTTCCTGGTCTGACTGAGTTAAATCCGATCGTAAACCGTACAGGTTCGGATTCATCAAGCCTAGATAACATGCTTGAAATTCTTGTTGGTGGTGGCATGGATCTGTTCCGTGCACTACGTATGCTTGTTCCACCAGCATGGCAAAACGTTGAAACTCTGGATGCTGACTTACGTGCCTTCTATGAATTCAACTCGAAGCACATGGAAGCATGGGATGGCCCAGCAGGTCTGGTGATTCAGGATGGTCGTCATGCGATCTGTATGCTTGACCGTAATGGTTTACGTCCAGCGCGTTGGGTAATCACAAAAAATGATTACATCACACTTGCTTCTGAAATCGGCGTATGGGGTTATGAGCCAGAAGATGTCGTGTCTAAAGGTCGTGTTGGCCCTGGTCAAATCCTCGTAGTCGATACTTTAACTGGCAAAGTGCTTGATACTAAAGATGTCAGCAATCACCTGAAAAACATGCGTCCATACCGTGAATGGTTGCGTGATCATGCGATTCGCTTACAGGCAAATCCACAGCTTGAAGAGCAATTGGTGGATCAAGGCCTAACAGGTGATAAGTTAAAAGCAGCACAAAAAATGTTCATGGTAACATTTGAAGAGCGCGATCAACTGTTACGTCCAATCGCAGAAAGTGGTCAGGAAGCTGTCGGTTCAATGGGCGATGATACCCCAATGGCGGTATTGTCTCGTCAAGTACGCCATGTTTCTGACTATTTCCGTCAGCAGTTTGCTCAGGTCACTAACCCGCCAATCGATCCATTACGTGAATCGATCGTAATGTCACTGGAAACCTGTTTAGGCCGTGAACAGAACGTGTTCGAGCAAGGCCCAGAGCATGCCGACCGTATCATCATTTCAAGTCCTGTATTGTCTAATTCAAAAATGCAGCAGCTTCGCGATGTTGAAAAAGAGCGCGAAGGCTATGGCGTGGTTGATATTGATCTGAACTATGCTGAAACTGAAGGTTTACAAGCAGCGATTGCACGTATCTGTGAAGAATCAGCACAGGCGGTACGTGATGGCAAAACGCTGATTGTATTAACAGATAAAAACTTCCGTGAAGGCTTCTTGCCTGCAAACTCTGCATTGGCAACAGGTGCAGTACACCATCATTTGATTAAAACAGGTTTGCGTACTGATGCGAACATTTTAGTTGAAACAGGTTTTGCACGTGATCCACATCAGTTTGCGGTATTACTTGGCTTTGGTGCGACTGCCGTATATCCATATTTGGCTTATGATGTCATCAATGACTTGGTTGCTAAAGGCGAATTATTGGGTGACCCAATCCATTCACAAGCAAACTTCCGTAAAGGGATTGAGAAAGGTTTACTCAAAGTTCTTTCTAAAATGGGTATCTCGACGGTTGCCTCTTACCGTGGTGGTCAGTTATTTGAAGCAGTCGGTTTATCTTCTGAAGTGGTTGATAAATGTTTCCTTGGCGTACCAAGCCGTATTCAAGGTGCGACTTTTGCTGACCTTGAAAATGACCAGAAGAAATTGGCGACGACTGCTTGGCAGAACCGTAAGCCGATTGATCAAGGTGGTTTGCTTAAATTCGTATTTGGTAAAGAGTACCATGCGTTTAACCCAGACGTGATCAATGCCTTGCATAAAGCTGTACGTTCAGGCCAATACGTTGACTTTAAAGAATATGCAGAACTGGTTAATAACCGTCCAGTTGCAACGATTCGTGATTTATTCAAGTTAAAAACCACGGATGGAATTGCGATTGATCAGGTTGAAACGATTGAAGAAATTCTGCCACGTTTTGACTCTGCGGGTATGTCTTTAGGTGCATTATCACCAGAAGCACACGAAGCGATTGCGATTGCCATGAATACCATTGGTGGTCGTTCGAACTCGGGTGAGGGCGGTGAAGATCCTGCTCGTTATGGCACGATTCGTAACTCGAAAATCAAACAGATTGCATCAGGTCGTTTTGGTGTAACGCCAGCTTACCTAACATCTGCTGAAGTATTACAGATCAAAGTAGCACAAGGTGCAAAACCGGGTGAGGGTGGTCAGTTACCAGGTGGTAAAGTGAATGGCTTAATTGCACGTTTACGTTACTCAGTACCCGGTGTTACCTTGATTTCACCACCACCGCATCATGATATTTATTCGATTGAAGATTTATCACAATTGATCTTTGACTTGAAACAGGTCAATCCTCAAGCGATGGTATCAGTCAAACTGGTATCTGAACCGGGTGTTGGAACAATTGCTGCAGGTGTTGCAAAAGCGTATGCTGATTTCATTACCATTTCAGGTTATGACGGTGGTACAGCGGCATCACCACTTTCATCGATTCACCATGCGGGTTCACCATGGGAATTGGGTCTAAGCGAAGCGCATCAAGCACTCCGTGTAAATGACTTGCGTGGCAAGGTTCGTGTACAAACCGATGGTGGTTTGAAAACGGGTCTGGATGTCATCAAGGCCGCTATTTTAGGTGCGGAAAGCTTCGGTTTCGGTTCTACACCAATGATCGCATTGGGCTGTAAATATCTGCGTATCTGTCACTTGAACAACTGTGCAACGGGTGTTGCAACACAGCAAGATCATTTACGTCAGGAACACTATATTGGTGAACCTGAAATGCTGATCAACTTCTTCAAGTTTATTGCAGAAGAAACACGTGAATGGTTGGCTGCATTGGGGGTCGCCTCACTGAAAGACTTGATTGGCCGTGTGGATTTACTCGAAGTATTACCAGGTGAAACGGATAAACATGCACATCTTGATCTCAGTGCATTATTAACCTCACACCCTGCGGCTGACGGTAAGGCGCAATATTGCCAAGTTCAGGGCAATGCACCATTTGATAAAGGTGTCTTGGCTGAGCAAATGGTGGCAGAAATGTTGCCAGCAATTGAAGCGGGTACAGGTGGTTCATTCAACTTCACTGTAGGTAACTGTGACCGTTCGATTGGTGCGCGTATCTCAGGTGAAATTGCACGTCGTTATGGCAATCTGGGTATGGAAAATAATCCAGTGGTCATGAACCTGATCGGTACTGCGGGTCAGTCACTCGGGGTATGGAATGCGGGTGGTTTGCATATCAAACTTGAAGGTGATGCCAACGACTATGTCGGTAAAGGTATGGCTGGAGGTCGTGTATCGATCTTTCCACCAAAAGGTTCACCGTTCCAGACCCAAAATACCGCAATTATTGGTAACACCTGTTTATATGGTGCGACTGGCGGTAAAGTCTTTGCTGCGGGAACTGCGGGTGAGCGTTTCGCGGTTCGTAACTCAGGCGCATTTGCGGTTATTGAAGGTGCGGGCGACCACTGTTGTGAATATATGACGGGTGGTGTGGTAACCGTATTAGGTAAAGTAGGTCATAACTTCGGTGCAGGTATGACGGGTGGTTTTGCTTATGTACTCGATCTTGATAATGACTTTGTCGACTACTATAACCACGAACTTATTGATCTGAATCGTATCTCTACAGAAGCGATGGAAGACCACAAAGAAAACCTACTCCGTATTTTGGATGAACATATTCAGGAGACGGGTAGTGCATGGGCTTACAAGATCCGTAATGAGTTCGACTTCTATAGTCGTAAGTTCTGGCTGGTGAAACCAAAAGCTGCTAATTTACAGACGCTTTTGAAAACAACCCAAGCTGATCCACAATAATTCCACGACTGCATAGACATAGGCAGGTGCAGAGATGAGGGACATCGCTGCGCCTACCCACGGAGAGAGACATGGCAGAGCGCCTTAATAATGACTTTCAATTTCTGGATGTAGCACGCCAAGATCCAGAGAAAAAAGATATTACTGTCCGCAAGGCAGAGTTTGTGGAAATTTATAAACCTTTTACTGCGGAAGTGGCTGCGAATCAGACCCACCGTTGTTTAGGGTGTGGTAACCCGTATTGTGAATGGAAATGTCCGGTACATAACTACATTCCAAACTGGTTAAAACTGATTGCAGAAGGCCAGATTTTCCAAGCCGCTGAACTTTGCCACCAAACCAACACCTTGCCAGAAGTTTGTGGTCGTGTGTGCCCGCAAGACCGTTTATGTGAAGGTGCTTGTACCTTAAATGATGGTTTTGGTGCAGTGACCATTGGTAATGCTGAAAAATATATCAATGATACTGCTTTCGCTTTGGGCTGGCGTCCAGACATGTCTGGGGTAAAGTGGACCAATAAAAAAGTTGCGATTATTGGTGCAGGCCCAGCGGGCTTAGGTTGTGCTGATATTTTGGCGCGTGGTGGCGTAAAGCCAGTCGTATTTGATAAACGCCCTGAAATTGGTGGGTTGCTCACATTCGGTATTCCAGAATTTAAAATGGAAAAAGATGTGATGAAACGTCGTCGCGAAATCTTTACTGGTATGGGCATCGAGTTCCGCTTAAATACCGAGATTGGCGTTGATGTCACCATTGAACAATTGCTTGCTGAATACGATGCTGTATTCATGGGTATGGGAACCTATACTTATATGAAAGGTGGTTTCCCAGGTGAAGACCTCAATGGTGTTTACGATGCATTGGACTTCCTGATTGCCAATGTCAACCGTTGCCAAGGCTGGGAAAAAGATCCAAGCGAATACATCAGCGTAGATGGCAAGAAAGTCATCGTATTGGGTGGTGGTGATACCGCGATGGACTGTAACCGTACTTCATTGCGTCAAGGTGCGCATGATGTCACTTGTGCTTACCGTCGTGACGAAAGCAACATGCCGGGTTCTGCGCGCGAAGTAAAAAATGCCTATGAAGAGGGTGTTAAATTCCTGTTCAACCGCCAACCAATCGAGATTGTAGGAGAGAATGGCAAAGTCACTGGCGTTAAGGTTGTAACCACACAAATGGGTGAGCCTGATAGTCGTGGTCGCCGTAGCCCTGAGCCTGTTCCTGGTTCAGAGGAAATCTTGCCAGCAGATGCGGTATTACTTGCCTTCGGTTTCCGCCCAAGCCCAGCAGACTGGTTTGGTGGTGCAAATGTGAGCCTCGATGGTTCAGGTCGCGTTGTTGCCGCTGAACAGCAAGAGTTCAAGTTCCAGACTTCTAACCCAAAAATCTTTGCGGGTGGTGACATGGTACGTGGTTCTGATCTGGTTGTGACTGCAATCTGGGAAGGCCGTCAAGCTGCGGAAGGTATTCTGGATTATCTTGGCGTTTAATCAATACAAGATAGAATCTATTGAAATAAAGCCTGCTTAATGCAGGCTTTATTTTTTCATCTTGTCATTTTGGTAGTTTTGGCAAATCTTCTAAGCTTTTTTGCCCTGTCCTAGATGTTTGTACAGCGCAATACTCGAAGACGGACTATAAAATGAACAAGGTAATCACGATGGCCCTTGCAAATGCGAATGTAGAAAAAAGCTATTTAAATCGCCCCAAAGCGTTGGGGATTACCGTGCGTCGTTTGCAATTTAATCCAGAAAAAATCAAACGCCATTATTTTGCCAACTCACCTGTTATGTCACATCTGCTGACTGCACTTTCTTCGACCTTTCCGATTGGCGAACAGTACTTTGTGAATAGTGTCCGTAATGTTCGTGACAAAGTAAAAGACCCACAATTACAGGCGCAAATTGCGGCCTTTATTGGGCAAGAAGCGATGCATTCCAAAGCGCATACCGAGTTTAATGATGCATGGCGACGGGATGATTATAATTTAGACCGTTTTCAGGCTTGGCTGGCGAAACGAGATGATTTGCTGCGTAATATTCATCCTAAATTACAGTTGGCTTTGACCTGTGCTTTTGAGCATTTTACTGCAATGTTAGGCGGCTATATTCTGAAACATCCAGAAATTTTAAGTACGCTGGATGATGATGCCATGAAATTGTGGGTATGGCATGCCATTGAAGAAATTGAGCATCGTTCCGTGGCTTTTGATGTCTATCAGGAAGTCTATGGTGATGATCGTATCCGCCGTCTATTGATGCGTAGTGTGACTACAGGCTTTGCCAGCCTCACTTTCTATGCGACTTCACGACTCATCTGGCAGGATAAATGGAAAAGTTTACCGAAGCTGGGTGGTAATCTGTTTGGCACTTACTTATTGGCGAAAATGTTTATTCAATTGATTCCAGAGTATTTGTCCTACTATCAAGCCGATTTTCATCCTGCAAAACATGATTACACGCAATTGGTCAATTACTGGAAAGCGCGTATGGCAGATGAATATGGGATGGCGAGTTTTCAGGAGGGGACAGCCTCTCAACTGTATAGTTAACCAACCTATTTAAAAATAAAGTTTGCTTAGCATGGCATTACATCAATTTCGTTGAGTAATGCCTTTTTTATTTAAACAGTGATAAATCAACTTTAATAAATGTTACACAGCCAGCAAAAAATCACATTACAATGAACTATCGCAAAAATATAAAGAAAAACCTGAGGATAAATTTTTATGAAAGCAATTAAGCAAACAGCACTCGCAACCGTATTGGCAAGCACACTCCTGTTCACAGGTTGTGGTTATAACACTTTGCAAGTGAAAGATGAGGCGGTAAGTGCATCTTGGTCTGAAGTACAGAACCAGTATCAACGCCGTGCTGACCTTGTACCGAATCTGGTTAATGTCGTGAAAGGTTATGCCAAACATGAAGAACAAGTGCTGACTGAGGTGACTCAGGCGCGTTCGAATGTTGCTGGTTTGAAAGTCGATAAAGAAGTGCTGGAAGATCCTGCCTTATTTGAGAAATATCAACAGGCACAAAGCCAATTGACGGGTGCATTGTCGCGTTTGATCGCCGTTTCGGAAAACTATCCTGACCTGAAAGCCAATGAGCAGTTCCGTGACCTTCAAGCTCAGTTAGAAGGCACTGAAAACCGTATTGCGGTTGCCCGTAACCGTTATATTACAACCGTTCAGGACTATAACGGCTATGTACGTCAATTCCCTCAAGCTTTGACCGCTAAAGTGATTGGCATGAAAACCAAAGAAAACTTCAAGGCGGAACAGTCTGCTCAACAAGCACCAACAGTTTCATTTAACTAAGTTTTGAAATTGTTTTTAAATGTTGGGGAGTGACCGTATGTTAGAAGCGTTACAGCAAAGATTAAAACAGCAGCTTTTACCTGCCTTGTTACTTGTTTTTGCGACACTTTGTTTTCAACATACGGTCTGGGCCGAGGTTGCAACCGCAACAGATCAAAGTGATCTGGTGGTTGCAGGCAAAATTATTCAGGAACAGCAAAAGAATAAGCCCGCGCCTTCGAGTACATCGAATACTGAAACACCTGTATTGCCCAAAGTTGCCGATGACATGGCTGAAGGTGAATCCATACGTGGATTGCCGAGCTTAAATCAGCCCGTTATTGATCAGGCTAAGATATTGAGTGATGCTGAAATGCAGCAGCTCAATCAGAAAATCCTGAGTCTTTATCAACAAGGTAAGGCTCAAGTTGGTGTGATTATCGTGCCGACCACGGGACAAGAAGCGATCTTTGATTTTGCACTCCGTGCTGGGGAAAAATGGCAACTGGGTTCAGCCAAACGTGATAACGGTTTGCTGATAGCGATTGCGGTAAATGACCGTAATATTCAGATCTTGACCGGTTATGGTCTGGAAGGGGTACTGCCAGATTTGGTGCTTAGTCGCATTATTCGAAATCAGATCACCCCTTATTTTAAACAAGGGCAATACGCACAGGGGATTTCAGCGGGTTTAGATGAAATCACCCGTATTGTAAATTTAGACCCTGAGATTGCCCAACAAGCCGCTCAAGAGTTGAAAGACCGTCATGAGCAGGCCTTACATGCGCAACAAGCCAAAGACAATACCCTCACCATGGCTTTATTTATCCTGATTGCAGGTGTGGTCGGGTCGTTTATTGTCGGTAATCGTTTAAGTGCTTCAACAGCTGCCGTGGCAGCAACAGTCGCTGGCCTTGTGAATGGTGCTGGTCTGGTGATGAGCTTGTTACTTGGTGTCGGGATCTTCTTTTTATTGATTACTTCACTCGCGCAACTGATTTTCCAGATGTTCTTGTCAAGTGGCGGCCGCGGAGGCGGTGGTGGTGGAGGTTTTGGCGGCAGCGGCGGTGGCTATAGTGGCGGCGGTGGTAGCTTTGGCGGGGGAGGAGCATCAGGCTCATGGTAACCAAGACAGATACAACACAGATTATTACCCAGCCAAAACTGGATGAGCATGTTCAACCAAGTTTGAAACGTTGGTTTAAGCATTTCCTCTATGTCTCCTCGGCGCATCGTTATTTTAGCAAGCAAGACCGAACCGAGATTGCCAAAGCGGTACAGCAGGCGGAAAAAGGCCATGTAGGTGAAATACAGGTGGTGATCGAAGGACATATCCCATGTTCGCAAGCCTATCAGCAAAATACCCGCTTACGGGCGCAGCAACTATTTGCAGAACTGGGTGTTTGGGATACTGAACTGAATAGTGGTGTATTGCTGTATTTGAACCTGTGCGAGCGTAAAGTTGAAATCGTGATTGATCGTGGCTTAAAAAACGCCACCCAAACTGAAATCTGGAATGGAATTTGCCAAAGTATCGTGTTGTTGCTGGCTCAGAAGCAATATCTGCAAGCGGTGACCAACGGGGTTACGGAAATTGGACAGATTCTAGATCAGTATTATGTAAAATCAGATCTGAATGATCAAAATGAACTGCCAAACGAACCGATTATTTTAAATTAAGTTCGGTTTTTAATTTCTCATCAAAAATCAGGCTTGTTATTTTAGAAAAAATAAATTATTGTGCAGACTATTCTGTATATGTAAATTTCTAAATCGCAAGCGTTGAGATCAGCTTCCGATAAACGGCAAGAAAAAATAAAAAATAATTAAAATAAATTTTGTGTGATTCAGGTCGCTCAATTTAAATACAATTAGAAAATAGTCAAATTTGATATCTAAAAAAATGAATAATAAAGCAGTAAAGCTGACGTTATTTGTCATTTTTTTTCTTAAAATGTCTAAATTGCTCTGCTTTTATCCAACATGAAAATTTTTTAAGTCCCTGTTTTTTTAGAGTAAAATTGGCTAAGCTAAGGACTGGCATAAAATATGCTAAATACTAAGTAGCTGAAAAAAGCTTATAAAAAATATCCATTGGAGAAATGTTATGAAATCAATGCAAAAGGGTTTTACTCTTATCGAATTGATGATCGTTGTAGCGATCATTGGTATTTTGGCGGCGATTGCGATTCCTGCATATCAGGATTATATCGCTCGTGCGCAAATGTCTGAAGCAATGACGTTGGCAAGTGGTGTAAAAGGTGCGGTATCAGAAGTATTTGCCCAAGATGGTACATGCCCTACAAATGGTGCAAATGGTATTGCTGCTGCTACAGATATTAATGGTAAATATGTTTTATCTGTAACAACTGGTGGTACTGCTGCTGCTACAGGTGGTTGTACAATTACAGCTCTTATGAGATCTAGTGGTACTTCTACAGGTATTCAAGGTAAAAATCTTGTTCTTACTTTAGGTAATGCAAATGCTGGTTCAAATACTTGGACTTGTAGTTCTAATGCTGCTCAAAAATATGTACCTAAAGCATGTACTGGTTCTTAATCTTGTACAGATTTTAGGTTGAAAATAAACTCTCGAAAGAGAGTTTATTTTTATATAAAGGAGGTTTCTACAGAGGAAAAAATGGAAGCTTTAAATTTAATAAAAAAATATAAATATCATTTATTTATTGCATTTAATCTTTTGTGGATATGGGCATTGCTTAGTCCGAATATTTATTATTTTGATGATGGATACCGTGCAGCAGGAGGATTTTATAATTGGGGTGGAGATTTTCGTCCGTTCGCGGATTGGTTGTATTATATTTTAGGGATGGGAAGCCGTTTTACTGATTTAACGCCTTTACCACAAATACTGGCTTTATTTTTTATATATACCGTCTATTTTTTTTATATTAAAAATTTCTCCAATGGAGAAATAAATTTTCTCTATCTATTTGTTTTTATTCCA
>NZ_LZPJ01000017.1:0-13609 GCF_001729365.1 Acinetobacter sp. YK3 | reverse complement strand
GGCCTCTAGACGATAGGGACGTTTCAGAGGTGGGCGTATATTAGGTTGAATTAGGTGGGGTGTCAAACACTTTTCTCAAGAAAAATTAAAAAAACCAAACAAGTGTTTAAAAATAAAACACATCGAGGAATAAATAATCAAAAATAAGCAGTTAAGCTCAAAAATATGAAAAATAGAGTTTTTCCTTAGGCATAAAAAAATGCAGCCTGAGCTGCATTTTTTTATGTTATCTGATTATTTGCGATTACGATAGAAAATGTAATGGCTCAAATAACATGCTGCAATAAACAGCAAACAACCAATAAAGCCTGCTTGCATCTCAGGGTCAGCTGCCATACTTAGCCCTGTAATGAAACAGAAGATAAAACCCAAGATCGGAACAATCGGGTAAAGCGGCGCAGCAAATTTTAAGTCTTTTGCGGTATGTCCTGCCTTGTACCATTGGCGTCTAAAGTTAAATTGACTCCAGCAGATACTCATCCACACAATCACCATAGTGAATGCAGCAACCCCGAGTAAATTCTTGAAGATTGTCTCAGGCGCAAAGTGTTCTGATAATAAACCTGGAATTGCACCAAACATGGTGACCACCAATGCAATGATTGGCGTACCACTTTTTGACAATCGAGAGAAAACACTTGGCAACTGGCGCTGATCGGATAAAGACCACATCATGCGTGATGCAGCATACAGACCCGAGTTGGCAGCAGAAAGAAGCGCTGTGATAATCACGAAGCGGATAATGTCATCGGCATAAGGAATACCAATGTAATTAAACACGGTCACGAACGGGCTGCTACTCACACCTTCACCACCTAAGCCAGCAACTTGGAAAGGGAGAAGTGCGCTGATTACAATGATGGTACCTACAAAGAAAATCAATAAGCGCCAGATGGCTGCATTGATTGCTTTCGGCACATTTTCAGCAGGATCCTTGGTTTCACCCGCCGCAACACCAATTAACTCGGTACCTGAGAAGGCAAAGTTAACGATCAACATGGTGGTGAAAATTGGAATTAAACCTTGCGGGAACCAGCCATGTGCAGTCAGGTTGTGGAAGAGTGGGGCTGATTCATAGCCATGAAATGGAATCAGACCAAAAATTGCCATTAAGCCGAGAATAATAAAGGCAATAACCGTGACCACTTTGACCAAGGCGAGCCAGAACTCGGACTCGGCAAACATGCGGGTGGAGGTTAAATTTAGCCCCAAGATCGTGACGGCAAAGATAATAGTCCAGATCCACATGGAAATATGTGGAAACCATTCCTGCATCAGTAGAGCAGCAGCGGTAAATTCAGTACCTAAAGTCGCTGTCCAAGTGAGCCAGTACACCCACGAAATCATGTAACCTGTGCCTGGACCAATATATTTTTGAGCGTATGCACCAAAAGATCCAGCAACAGGCATATGTACTGCAAGTTCACCTAAACAGAGCATAACCATATAGGCAATCAGACCGCCTAGGATATAGGCAATAATTGCACCCACAGGTCCAGTTTGAGCGATAACTTCACCAGAACCTAAAAACAAGCCTGTACCAATCGCGCCACCTAAAGAAAGCATGACTAAATGGCGAGTGCTCATGGCACGCTTTAGCGTTTTTGGTTCTGAATTCGCATTTGAGTTGGAAGATTGCATACGACAATTTGTCCAAGCATAGAGAAGCGGCTATTTTATGTAAAATTCGAAAATGTGCAATCTGCTTGAGGCAAGATTGTGAGAAAAATATAATTATTAGAGTATAGAATATGGCGTCCCTACGGGGATTCGAACCCCGGTTACCGCCGTGAAAGGGCGATGTCCTAGGCCTCTAGACGATAGGGACAGATGAGGCAACACACGGATGACTTGAGCATAACTTTTGCTTTCGTTTCGTATTTCGAAACGATGGTGGAGCCAAGCAGGATCGAACTGCTGACCTCTACAATGCCATTGTAGCGCTCTACCAACTGAGCTATGACCCCAGAATGTGTGAGCGCAATATTAGGGGGAATGCGCCCACACGTCAATCATTAAACTGAATTAACTCTCACTATTTGCATCATTTTTCGGCAATTTTAGTGATTCATTTAGCTTTTCCCAAGCTTTCAGTTCTTTCTTGCTCGGCGCACCGACAATTTCCAGTGCGTGACGTAAACGGGCAAAGGTCAAATCAGGGCCAAGTGTAACCATAGCTTGCATCACAGGAGTCGAACTGGTTGAACCAGCAATGGCGATAAAGAACGCAGGCATGAAGTCACGTAGTTTAACTTCCATCTGATTGGCAAGATCCATCAGTGTCTGGCTGACCGTGTCATTATTCCAAGTGAATTGGCTTTCTAAACGCCAGATCGCAAACTGTAGGCTTTGACGAACCTGTTCTTCCGTCAGTTTTTTGCTTTCGAACTGTTCTTTGCTGATTTGTGGCATATGGTTGAAATAGAAACCTGCCCAGTTCACTGCTTCAGAGAGTAGGTTGATACGCGGCTGAATGGCAGCTGCAATATCTTCAAGTGTTTGACGGTCGCTCTTCCATGTCAATAAACGGTCTAAAAGTTGTCCTGGTGTCAGGCCTTTAATCCACTGACCATTCAGCCAGTTGAGTTTTTCAACATCAAAGATTGGACCACCAAGAGAAACACGTTGCACGTCAAAATTCTCAATCATGTCCTGTAATGTAAAGATTTCGCGTTCATCCGGCATTGACCAGCCCATACGACCTAAATAGTTCAACAAGGCTTCTGGCAATACACCGATGTCACGATAGTAGTTGATTGAGGTTGGATTTTTACGTTTAGACAGTTTTGATTTATCTGGATTACGCAACAATGGCATATGGCACAGTGTTGGCATGTCCCAACCAAAATATTGGTAAAGCAACTGATGCTTAGGCGCAGACGGTAACCATTCTTCACCACGTAATACATGAGTGATTTCCATTAAATGGTCATCTACCACGTTGGCAAGGTGATACGTTGGTAAGCCATCTGTTTTTAACAGCACTTGCATGTCGACTTGCGCCCATGGAATCTCGACTTCACCACGGAGTAAATCATTGATTTTGCAAATACCTTCTTCTGGTACTTTCATACGGATGACATGAGGTTCACCCGCAGCAAGACGGCGTTGTACTTCTTCTTCTGATAATTTTAAACCGCGACCGTCATATTTAGGTGTTTCACCACGTGCCTGTTGTTCTGCACGCATTTGATCTAATTCTTCTGCTGTTGCGAAACAATAAAATGCATGGCCTTTTTCTACCAGCTCAAGCGCATATTGCTTATAAATTCCCATACGTTCTGACTGGCGGTAAGGTGCATGTGGACCACCCACATCTGGGCCTTCAGACCAGTTCAGACCCAACCAGCGCAAAGAATCCAGAATCATTTTTTCAGATTCTGGTGTTGAGCGAAGTTGGTCCGTATCTTCAATACGTAAAATAAATTCGCCACCATGCTGCTTGGCAAAACATAGATTAAATAATGCGATATAAGCGGTGCCTACATGTGGAAAACCTGTAGGAGAAGGGGCAATACGGGTACGGACTTTCATAAATTATCGGAGATTAAATTAAAATTGAAACTATTATAACGAAAAAGCCTAGTCACAACATGACTAGGCTTCATTTAAACATGTGAGGGGTACATATTTAAAAATTATGAGGTATGCGGCTGGAATATGGTTTGAACGAAACGTGAAAAACGCTCATGTTGACTCGCAAAAAAAGTCTGCGTTGGTGTAGTACGAATCGTATTTAACATTTTTAATTCGTCATCAGTTGATGGCAGCATCGTTGTATTACGTTTTTGCTGATCCAGTGCTTTGACGATTAAGCTTGAAGATGATTTATCAAGCGTTTTTATGTTATTGCTTTCTTTAATTGCTGCTGCATGTCCAGCTTGAACAGAACATAGCAAAAATAAGCTTATATATGCTGTTTTCTTCAATTTTAATGTTGGCATCGCTAACATTCCCCTCTTGAATTTGAGTCTACAAGACTAACCAAACTACTATAGTATTGCTTTAATAATACGATTTAAACATAAATCTTAATAAAAAAGTAGAACTACGTCACACTTTTTACAAAAATATTAAAATTTGACACATCCTTCTCTACATTTATAGCAATATGGCTACTTTGTATACAAGCGCAATTTAGCAAGCAAATGTGTAGAAAAAGTGGAGAATGATAATTTTTCTCATTTTAAAGGACAAGTCCTCATCAGCTTACTTTTAATCCAGTCAGTGGGTTTTGAACTTAGCTTAAAAACTGCAAAGTAATAAATTTATTGATATAACCGACTGATTGTAAATTATTTTTAAATAAATATAGTGGTTACAAATGGGGTGGACTGGATAAACAATAAATGAAAACAGTGATTGCAGCGGCATTGTTGGCCTTGGGTTTAAATGGGGTGGCACAAGCCGCAACGACTTTTTTAAACGTGTCTTATGATCCTACACGTGAATTTTATCAAGAATATAATCAGGCCTTTGGTCAATACTGGAAACAAAGAACAGGTCAGGAGGTTGATTTTAAACAGTCTCATGGCGGTTCAGGTAAACAAGCCCGCTCAGTCATTGATGGCTTGCAAGCCGATGTGGTGACTTTAGCACTGGCAAATGACATTGATGAAATTGCCAATGCTGGTTTAATCCGTAAAGACTGGCAAAAACAGTTTAAAGATAATTCTGCGCCTTATACTTCAACCGTAGTTTTCCTGATGCGTAAAGGTAATCCTAAAAATATTCGTGACTGGAATGATTTAACCAAAGATGGGGTAGAGATCATTACACCAAATCCGAAAACAGGTGGTGCGCCTCGCTGGATCTATTTGTCGGCTTGGGGCTATGCTTTGAAACAGCCAGGTGGTAATGATGCCAAAGCACGGGAATTGGTGAAAAAACTTTATCAAAATGTCAAAGTTCTGGATTCAGGTGCGCGCGGTTCTCTCACGACATTTGCTGAGCGTGGTATCGGTGACGTGCTGTTGTCTTGGGAAAATGAAGCCTTATTGGCAACACAAGGTTTAGGCAAAGATAAATTTGAAATCGTTTATCCTTCAATTTCTATTCTGGCAGAGCCTTCTGTAGCCATCGTGGATAAAACGGTAGATAAGAATGGCAACCGTCAATTGGCGCGAGGATATTTAAACTTCCTTTATTCACCTTTAGGGCAGGAGTTGGCGGCAAAACATTATTTCCGTCCACGTAATCCTCAGGTTGCGGCAAAATACGCAAAACAATTTCCAAAGATTAAATTATTCAATATAAATGATGTGTTTGGTGGTTGGGCAAAAGCGCAAAAAACACATTTTGTAAATGGTGCGATTTTTGATCAGATTTATGCAGAAAAACCATAAATTTAATCTTGATGCAGATCAACACAAAAGATTGAAAAGCAAATACTGAAGGTGTTTGCTTTTTTATTGCATGAAAAATGACAAGAAAACGGTTTTATCTATGGAAAGTTAAGAATTCTCTACAAAAAGTCGTTTGGTGCTGGCGTAAAACAAGGTGATAATGTGCAGTTACATTTTCAGCTGTTGATCCAATTCTTATGTCGCATATTTCTGTCTTACTTCATGAAACCGTTGATGGCGTATTGGCAGGCCGCGATACTGGTATTTTTGTCGATGCGACCTTTGGTCGTGGGGGACATACCAAGCTTTTATTGTCAAAACTTGATCAAAATGCACGCGTTTATGCTTTTGATAAAGATCCTCAAGCCCTTGAAGTTGCAGCACAATTAGAACAAGAAGATTCGCGTTTTAAAATTATTCACGCCAGCTTCGCTGATATTCAGGCTGAACTCGCTCATATTGGTATTACCGAAGTCGACGGCATTATGGCTGACTTAGGGGTGTCATCACCGCAGCTTGACCAAGCCGAACGTGGTTTCAGTTTTATGCAAAACGGCCCACTGGATATGCGTATGGACAATTCGCAAGGCCCAACTGCTGCAGAATGGCTACTGGATATCGAAGAAGAAAAACTCGCAAACATTATTTACCAATATGGTGAAGAACGTTATAGCCGCCGCATTGCTAAAGCCATTAAACTGGCAGGTGAAATGACAACAACAGCTCAACTGGCAGAAGTGGTTAAAACAGCACATCCAAAATGGGAAAAGCATAAACATCCGGCAACGCGGACTTTTCAGGCCATTCGTATTGCAATTAACAAAGAACTCGATGATATCGAGACATTCTTGCCGCAAGCGGTTTCCTTGTTAAAACCAACCGCACAATTGGCCGTGATTAGCTTTCATTCGCTAGAAGACCGTTTAATCAAACAATTTATTCAAAAAGAATCGAGTTTGGCTGAAGATTCAGGCTGGGGTATGCCTCAAGCACAGGTTGATACTCGACGTTTAAAGAAAGTTTCTCGTATTCGTGCGAGTGAAGCAGAAGTAAAAGCAAATCCTCGTTCGCGTAGTGCGTGGCTACGTGTGGCTGAGCGTTTAGAGCAAAAAGGCTGAGAATGAACAACAAGAATGATGACGACGTTTTACCAAGCAGCAAAAAGGGACTGAAAAAAGTTGTTGTTTATGCTGTGCTCGTTGCATTGGTGTTTACCAGTGCAATGATGGTGGTGTTTCAAGTCTTTGAATATCGTCATGATTATCGTGACTTAAGCGCTTATATGCGTGAAAGAGATGATCTGAATGCAGAGTGGGGGCGCTTGCTGATCGAGCAACAAACCTTTGGTGCGACTGCCCAGATTGGTTCTCGGGCAGTGACACAACTCCGTATGTTCTCACCACCCGCTACGCAAACTGTAGTGATTTCTTTACCTATGACTTCAAAGCAAGATAAATAAGGCATGCTGTATGGCAGATAAGAGAAGCAAACCAATACGAAAAAAACAGCAGTCGATTTCTGAAAGACCAACACTTGCTTTGGACATGTGGCGATTTTATTTGCTTTGGGGCACGGTACTGCTTTGCTTTGTCGTGTTGGTTGCACGTGCATTCTATGTTCAAGTGGTCAATAAAGACTTTTTACAAAATAAAGCCAATGCCAATATTTTGCGTACCGAACGTCTTGAGGCGATGCGTGGGGTGATCAGTGACCGCCACGGTGTGCCTTTGGCGATTAGTACCCCGATCATGAAAATCGTGATCGACCCACGAGATTATTGGGAAACCAAACAGCAGTTTGATGAAATTACCGCTGAACTGAAAAAAGACCCGAATAACCGTAAATTAAAGCGTCAATTGCCAGATAAAAACTTGAATCTGGACGAACTGGCAGATGTTGTTGGTGTTGATCGTGCCGATTTAAAGAAACAAATGCAGGCACGCCCACGTTCACGTTATTTGGTTTTACAAAAAGAAATTCCGCCACAGCAGGCTGACCTGATTATTAAGCGTAACTTTCAGGGTGTTTATGCCGAAAAAAGTTATAAGCGTTACTATCCTCAACCGCAACCCAATGCGCAGATTATTGGTTTGACCAATAGTGAAGGGGTGGGGATTGAAGGTCTGGAAATGCAGTTGAATAAACAGCTTTCTGGTGTCGATGGCGAGCAAAAAATCATTCGCGATAAAAAAGGTAATCGTCTTAAAGTTTCTGAAGTCATTAAAGAAGTTGAGTCTGGCGAAAATATCACGCTCAGTATCGACTCGCGTTTGCAATACATTATGTATCGCGAGCTTACGGCAGCTGGTGTTGCCAATAATGCACGTTCAGCAACTGCGATTGCGGTTGATGTTAAAACCGGTGAAATTTTGGCGATGACCAGTTGGCCATCTTATAACCCGAATGACAAAAATGGTCTCAACAATAAAGATGCAATGCGTAACCGCGGTGCGATTGATATGTTTGAGCCGGGCTCGACCATGAAACCGTTCACGGTGGCAGCGGCTCTGGAAAGTGGCAAATACACACCAAATACCATCGTCAATACTTCACCGGGTTCAATGCGTTTAGGTTGGCATACGATTCGTGATACGCATAACTATGGTGCGTTGACCGTATCTGGTGTCATTATTAAATCGTCAAACGTGGGTTCAGCCAAGATCGCATTGTCTCTGCCTAAAGATACAGTACCTTCTTTCTTTAGACGCGCAGGTTTTGGTCATCGTTCAGCCGTTAAATTCCCGGGGGAGAGTGCGGGTCTACTCTATTCAGGTAGCAAGCTAAATCCATCGCAGTTGGGGACTATGGCCTACGGTTATGGTCTGAATGCGACCATTTTACAGGTGGCGCAAGGCTATGCCATGTTGGCGAATCATGGCGTACAAATGCCATTGAGCTTGCGCAAACTGGACAAAGCGCCAGAAGGCACACAAGTTCTCGAACCTAAAATTGCCGACCAAGTACTTACCATGCTTGAGCAAGTGACCATGCCGGGCGGTACTGCGAAACAGGCGGTGATTCCGGGTTATCGCGTGGGTGGTAAAACAGGGACAGCACATAAATTACGTGCAGACCGTAAAGGCTACTCGAACAGTGAATATCGTGCTTTGTTTGCTGGTGTTGCGCCAATCAGTGATCCGCGTCTGGCGATGATTGTTGTGGTTGAAAACCCGCAAGGTCGTTATTACGGTGGTCTGGTTGCTGCCCCAGTATTCGCTCGGATGATGCAGGAGTCGTTGCGTCTCCTCAATGTGCCTTTAGATAAGCCACTTGATACTTCTATAAAATCCAATCCGTAGGTAGATTATGTCGATTAGTTTTCAACAGATACATCCGATCAGCATAGATGCGGCTTGGTATAGCCAACCTTTTCAGGGCTTTTCTCTGGATAGCCGTAAGGTTGAAAAGGGACAGATTTTTATTGCCTTGAGCAGTTATAGCCAACCAGAAAAAACACGCCAGTTTGCCCAGAATGCTTTAGATGCTGGTGCATTGGCGGTAATTAGTGAAACGGCTTTAGGCTTTGCCAATGAATGGGTTTGTCCTAATGTTCGCTATCAAATGGGCGAATGGCAAAAGCAGTATTTGCAGGCAGTTGATCCTGTGCAGCCCTTGCGTGGTATTGCGGTGACGGGAACCAATGGCAAAACCACGATTTCTCGCCTGATTGCAGAGTTGATTAGTTCGCAAGGCAAAGGCTGTGCGGTTATGGGAACCACAGGCAACGGGATTTTACCTAACTTAACGCCATCAACGCACACCACTTTAGATGCGTTGCAGTTGCAACATGCGCTGCATGACTATGCCAAACAAGGCGCGAGTTTTGTTGCACTGGAAGCCAGTTCGCATGGTTTAGAACAAGGCCGTCTCAATGGCTGTGATCTTGAAATTGCGGTGTATAGCAATTTAAGCCGTGACCATCTGGATTATCACGGTACGCTCGAAGCCTATGCTGAAGCAAAAGCGTTGCTGTTCAAATTTACGACCTTAAAAGCTGTTGTCATTAATCTGGATGATGCACATGCACCGCTCATGTTGGATGCAGCAAAAGCCAATCCATCGCAACCTAAAATCCTCACCTATTCTTTGACGCAAACCTCTGCTGATTATCATATTGCTGATTTGCAATATCGTTTAAGTGGTGCGAGTTTTACGCTGATGAGCCCAACGGGTGCTTATACGGTACAAAGCCCATTGCTTGGGCATTTTAATGTCGAAAACTTATTGGCGAGTTTGATTGCAGCTGAATATGCAGGTTTTGCGCTAGCAGATCTAGTGCAGTTTGTGCCGCAACTGAAAGGTGCGCCGGGTCGTATGCAGGTGATTCAGGATGCTGAGCGTCTATTTGTAGTAGATTATGCACACACACCGGATGCCTTGATTCAGGTACTGACCACATTGAAACGTCATGTCACTGGACAATTGTGGGCGGTATTTGGTTGTGGCGGAGATCGTGACCGTGGCAAGCGTCCACTCATGACTCAGGCCGCGCTTGACCATGCCAATCCAGTCATGCTGACTTCGGATAATCCGAGAACTGAAAATCCTGAACAGATTTTTGCTGACATGAAGCAGGGCATTGATTTTACTGCCCATGTGATGCATGAAATCCATGACCGCCGTGAAGCGATTAAATTTGCTGTAGCGCAAGCCCAAGCGGGAGATATTGTGGTGATTGCGGGTAAGGGGCATGAAAATTATCAGGAAATCGATGGCGTGCGTCATTGGTTTGATGACGTGGTTGAAGTGCAATCTGCAATTGCTGCCCAGCCACATTCGGTACATTCTGCTTATCCTGCGCAATAGTGTGAAAAAAGGTAAATAAAAACGATGCATACCTCAACGACCAGTACTGTTCCATTAGAACTGTGGACAGCAGAACAATTACAACTCGCCACCCAAGGGGAGTGGCATCAACAAAATGTTCCGCAGGGTGAAATTAAGCGTATTTTGACTGACTCACGTCACGCTGAGGCGGGCGATGCGTTTCTTGCTTTAAAGGGTGAGCGTTTTGATGCGCATAATTTTGTAGCACAAGTGGCTGCACAAGGTTGTCAGATTGCCATCGTAGAGCATCCTGTTGATGCTGATATTGCACAGCTCGTCGTAAAAGATACACGCTTGGCATTAGGACATCTTGGAGCCTATCGCCGTCAGCAAAACCAACAGTTGAAAGTCATTGCCTTAACGGGTAGCAGTGGTAAAACCACCACCAAAGAAATGCTGGGCAGTATTTTATCCCGTTTAGCACCGACCCTGATCACGCGTGGCAACCTGAATAATGACTTGGGTGTGCCGATGATGTTGCTGGAACTGCGTCAGGAACATCAATATGCCGTGATGGAGCTGGGTGCTAGTCATCAAGGTGAAATTGATTACACCTCGAATCTGGTACAGCCACATGTGGCAGGCATTTTGAATATTGGTACAGCGCACTTGGGTGAATTTGGTGGTCGCGAGGGCATTTGCCGCGCTAAATCAGAAATCTATGCGCATATTTTGCCGCAAGGTACCGCAATTGTTCCTGCACAAGATGATTATGCAGCTACTATTCGTGAAAATGCTCAGGCCCATCCGATTCTGAGTTTTGGTGAAGGCGGCGATGTCTTTGCGACCGATATTCAACTTCATCCTCAATCGGCACAATTTAATTTGCATACGCCACAAGGTGTTCGTGCAGTGAACTTGCCATTTGCAGGGGCGCATAATGTACAGAATGCCGCAGCAGCGACCGCATTTGCTTTAGCGCTTGGTATTGCGCTTGATGATATTGTACAAGGCTTAGCGCAAGCACAAGGTGCCAAAGGTCGTCTGAACTTTATTCAGCAGCAGAATCATCTGTTTATTGATGATACCTATAATGCCAACCCGACTTCCATGCGTGCAGCAGCACAGGTGCTCTTGCAGCAGCAGGGCTTAAAAGTCATGGTGATGGGCGATATTGGTGAGCTGGGTGATAGTAGCTGGCAAGAGCATCATGATCTCGGTCGAGACTTGGCATCGTTACCGTTAGATCATCTGGTTGTCGTCGGTGAATTCGCTGAAGCAGCGCAACAAGGTTCATCTCATTCAGAAAAGTTACATGCCTTTGCAACACAGGCAGAAGCATTACCGTTTTTAATTAATTTAGTCCAAACACATCAACCCCAGTCAATGAGTTTCCTGTTTAAAGGGTCTCGTTATACCCATATGGAAACGTTGATGGCTGACTTGATGGAGAAAATTTAAATGTTGTTATGGTTATTTGAACAATTGGCGGACTATAACAGTTCGTTTCAGGTTGTTCGTTATTTAACGTTGCGCTCTTTGTTGAGCTTGCTGACTGCCTTGACGATCGGACTGGTATTAGGCCCAGTCATGATTCGTAAATTACAGGCATTAAAATATGGTCAGGCGGTGAGCTCTTTTGCGCCAGAAAACCATGCCAAAAAAATGGGTACCCCAACCATGGGCGGGATCCTCATTTTACTCTCTATCGGGATCAGTACGTTATTGTGGGCTGATTTATCCAATCCATATGTCTGGATCGTGCTTGGCGTGATGGTGGTCTTCGGTGCGGTAGGTTGGGCCGATGACTGGATTAAAGTTCGTTATAAAGACAATGCTGGCTTGCCGGCACGCAAGAAGTTTTTCTGGACTTCTGTAGCGTCTCTAGGTGCAGGTATTGCTTTATATGTGATTGCCAAACAGCAGGATAGCGCGGTACATACAGCGAATATGCTGGACTTGCTGATTCCTTTCTTTAAGAATCTCTCGATTCCATTATCAGCGGTTCCACTAGGCTTGGCGTTTATTGTCTTTACTTATCTGGTGATTAACGGCGCATCGAATGCGGTGAATCTGACGGATGGTCTGGATGGTTTGGCGATCATGCCAATCGTAATGGTTGCAGCAGGTTTAGGTGTATTTGCTTATTTATCGGGTGATATCCGTTTCGCTGAATATTTGCATATTCCTTATGTAAAATATACCTCTGAGCTGGTAGTCATCTGTTCGGCAATGGTCGGTGCTGGTTTGGCCTTCCTCTGGTACAATGCGCATCCAGCCCAAGTCTTTATGGGTGATGTCGGTGCATTGGCACTCGGTGCGATGCTCGGTACCATTGCGGTGATGGTTCGTCAGGAAATCGTATTTGCGATTATGGGCGGTGTCTTTGTGATGGAAGCCATTTCTGTGTTCTTACAGATCGGTTCATTGCGTATGCGTAACAAGCGTGTGTTCTTGATGGCGCCTCTGCATCACCATTATGAAAAACAAGGCTGGAAAGAAACACAGGTTGTGATTCGTTTCTGGATTATCACGATTTTCCTCGTCGTGTTAGGCTTAATGACCTTAAAATTACGTTAAACCAAGATTCAAGAAAAAAGCTGGTATTGACCAGCTTTTTTTATGTTTGGAGAAAATAGATGAGTTTGTTGATGTGTCCTGTTTGTCGCCAATCATTGAATTTGGTTGAAAACTCCTGGCGTTGTGAAAAAGGGCATCACTATGATGTAGCGAAACAGGGCTATGTCAATTTACATGTGGTGCAGCATAAACATAGCAAGTCACCTGGGGACACGCCTGAGTCGGTACTGGCACGCCGTGAGTTTCTGCAAGCAGGTTTTTATCAACCTTTGCAGCAGGCTGTGGTTGAGATTCTGCAACAGCTTAAACCTCAAGCTGTGCTGGATATTGGTTGTGGTGAAGGTTATTACACCAGCGCAATGCAGGCACATACTCAACAGTGTATCGGGGTGGATATTGCTAAAACTGCGGTGCAAAGAGCAGCCAAGCTGAATTCAAAAGTGACTTGGGTGGTGGGAACAGGAGCGACTTTGCCTGTTCAGGATCATTCAATTGACCTTTGCACCAGTCTGTTTAGTCCAATTCCCCAAGATGAAATCATGCGAGTGCTACAAGAGGATGGCTATCTGATTGTGGTCACGCCTGCGCCACGTCATTTATACGATTTGCGCGAAGCCTTGTTTGAGCAAGTGAACTTGCATGAGCCACAGAAGTTTGTGGAGCAGTTGGAGGCACAGTTTGAGCTAAAACAGGAACGGGTGGTTGAGAGCATCATGTCACTGGATCAGCAGGCGTTAAAAAATCTGATCGCCATGACGCCGTATGCTTATAAGGCCAATCCTGAGCGACGCAAATTGCTAGAGCAGTCGTCACAATTTGCAGCGACCGCCTCCTTCCAGATTTATCTGTTTCAGAAAAAAAAGAAGCCATCAATTTGATGGCTTCTTTTTTGATTACTGAATCTGATTAATCAGATT
>NZ_LZPJ01000016.1:0-46912 GCF_001729365.1 Acinetobacter sp. YK3 | reverse complement strand
TAATCCCTATTTATCATGTAATTAGAAAAATATGCTAAGCAAATTGCTAACACTACAAAAGTTAGAATTTTTTTTATATTTAACTTCATTTTATACTCTTGGATAACAGCATTATAAAATAAGAAAGAGTTTGACTTTTTGCGTAACAAATTCTAGCTAATGAGTTAATTTCACTAGAGTTAAGCTGAACACAACTTCATCATAATAGTATTGTTCATAAGAGAAAAGTAACGAAGGGGTAGAATTTATCCCTTCGTTAAACAAATTATTTAAAGAAATACCCAGTCTCAGGCGAGCTGGCATTCGCCATACGCTTACGTGGCATACGACCTGCTAAAAATGCTTCACGACCTGCTTCAACGGCTTTCTTCATGGCAGAAGCCATCAGAATCGGGTTTTGAGCGGCAGCAATCGCCGTATTCATAAGAACGCCATCACAACCGAGTTCCATTGCAATGGCAGCGTCACTGGCTGTACCAACACCCGCATCTACCAAGACAGGAACCTTAGCATTTTCTTTAATGATTGAAATGGTATGTGGATTCAAAATACCAAGACCTGAACCAATCAAACTACCCAAAGGCATAATCGCAACACAGCCCATGCTTTCAAGTTCTTGCGCAACAATCGGGTCGTCTGAGGTATACACCATGATTTCGAAACCATCATCAATCAATGTTTGCGCTGCTTTCAGGGTTGCAGTGACATTTGGATATAAGGTTTTTTCATCACCGAGTACTTCTAATTTTACCAGATTATGACCATCAAGTAGCTCACGTGCCAGCATACAGGTACGAATCGCGCTATCCGCATCGAAGCAACCTGCGGTATTTGGCAGAATCGTGTATTTCTCAGGTGGAATCACTGAAAGTAGATTCGGTTGATCGGCATGCTGACCGATATTTACACGACGAATCGCAACGGTAACAATTTCTGCACCACTTGCTTGAATGGCTAAATCGGTTTCATTTAAATCTTTATATTTACCAGTTCCGACCAATAAACGTGATTGAAATGTACGTGAACCAATAATTAAAGGGGAATCTTGCATGGGCTTACTCCATTTTTAGCCAATTAGCCGCCACCAACAGCTTGAATAATTTCAATACGATCTTCAGGAGCAATTAAGGTCTGCTCAAGTCTACTTTTCGGAATAATCTGTTGGTTCTTCTCTACAGCGAAGCGTTTACCTTCAAGCGTCAAGCTTTGAATGAGTTGCTGTAGATTTTCACAAGACGTGTCTGTTGACTCGCCATTTAAATAGATGTGCATGATAAATCCTTATTTCGCATGCTTAATCGCTTGCCATGCGAGTATTACCCAGCCTGCAATCATAAATGCACCGCCAATTGGGGTGATTGCACCTAAGATTCTCGGTAGACCAAGCGCCATAATGTACAACGAACCACAGAAAAAGATGATGCCAATTTGGATCAAAATATAAGGAATTTTTATTGAGAAAGTTGGCGTGGTTTTATGTAGGACACCTAAAATCAGTAAGCCCAGCGCATGATAGAAAAAGTACTGGGTTGCAGTACTCCACCAAGCGAGCTGCTCTGGTGTAGCAAAAGATTTAAGACCATGCGCACCGAAAGCACCGACCATGACTGCAAGCGCAAGATTAAGCGCTGAGATTGCTATCCACATAATGAGAATGGAACAAGAAACTTGATGAACAAAGTTAACATATTCGGATGTTTAAACAAAGCTAGATAAAACAAAAGGGCATGAAAGCCCTTGTGTTTGATTTAATCTTAACTCGCTGACATAGCGGTTTTGATTTTTTCCATTGCATTCTTTTCTAACTGGCGGATACGCTCAGCAGAAACGTTATATTCAGCTGCCAACTCATGCAAAGTTGACTTGTCATCATCTAACCAGCGACGTTGCAAAATATTACGCGAACGGTCATCAAGCTGATCCATTGCCTCGTGTAAAGCAGAAGTACTTTGCTCTTCGTAGTCTTCTTCTTCAACTAGACGTGCTGGATCGTAACGATTATCTTCTAAATACAGCGCTGGAGCAGTGTGTGGTGTATCGTCATCATCATCGCCTTGCGCTTCAAAAGCAGCATCATAAGCGGTTAAACGACCTTCCATTTCTAACACCTGCTCAGGTGTTACATTTAAATCATTAGCAATCGATTTTGCTTCTTCTAGCGTCAATCGTTTACTTGATTTCTTGAGGCTACGTAAATTAAAGAATAGTTTACGTTGAGCCTTGGTGGTCGCGATTTTGACGATACGCCAGTTACGAATCACATATTCATGAATTTCAGCTTTGATCCAGTGCACAGCAAAAGAAACTAAGCGAACGCCCATATTCGGATCAAAGCGCTTAACGGCTTTCATTAACCCGAGGTTACCTTCTTGGATGAGATCACCTTGTGGTAATCCGTAACCTGCATAGCTACGTGCTATATGTACGACAAAGCGGAGATGTGACATTACCAATAGTTTGGCAGCATCAAGGTCTTGGTCATAATAATAACGCTCAGCAAGTTCTTTTTCCTGCTCGGCCGTTAAAATTGGAATTTGATTGACAGTACTGATATATGCACCAAGGTTTACGCCTGGCGCAGACAATGACAGGGGCATCAATTGATTGCTGCTGTCAGTAGTCATGGAGTCTCCTTATAGGATGGTATTTGAGTCAACAATTTCATCTTAATGCGAATGTTCTTCATCACTAAGGAAATTTGAGTATAGAAATGTAAAGTTAACTATTTTATCTTTACCAAGAGTTTAGCAAAGAATCACATAGATTCAATTAAATAGTGAAATTCATTGTCTGAAATTTTTTGTGTCTGGCACTGAAGTTGCTGAATTTGGCAATATCGTGTTACATCAATTTCACTGTGCGGATCTGATGATTTCAATAAAAACTGTATTGGACGGTCTGCTTTTTTTAAAGCGCGCTTTAACATCAATAGGGGCATTGGGCAGGGTTGTCCCAAGGCATCAATAATTTCAGGTGAATTTGGTGTACCAGTCATAAGCATTTAAATTGTTCCATTCAAATGTATGTTAACAAATTTTGGCGTAATTTTTATGATAAAAATTTCATTAAAAAAACAGCTAAATTATTGAAAAAACCTGATAGAACATGTGGAAATAACTAAAAATAATCCTATTAATTGTCATAAACCCGTGCTAAGCTCGATGCGTTTTAGGAAGAGTTTAATACAATATTAATGTAATAAACCCTATAACAAATGGATGTAACCGGAAATTGTTGATAGTTTTACAGAATGATTACAAGCTTTAAAATTATAAATATTTTAAAACCTTGTTGGCTCTGCTGTTTGCAACACCGGAAGGTCCTTATCTTTCAATATCTGAGGATTGACTTATGACAGCTCGTGAACAAGGCGTAGTAAAGTGGTTTAACGACACTAAAGGCTTTGGTTTTATTCAGCGTAATGGTGGTGATGACGTATTCGTTCATTTCCGCGCAATTATGGGTGATGGCCACCGTTCTTTACGTGACGGCCAACGCGTAGAATTCAGTGTTGTTCAAGGACAAAAAGGTTTCCAGGCTGAAAACGTTCAGCCTTTAGACTAATTTGTTGCTTTAACGCAATATAAAAACGCTCCAATGTAATTTGGGGCGTTTTTGTTTATAATAGCCACTTTCTTTTGGTCATTGATGGTTCGAGAGCATATATGACATCTGGTTTTGAAACCTTAAATTTACATCCGCAGTTGAAGAAAGCGATTGATGCTTTGGGTTTTACAAAAATGACCCCAATTCAGCAAAAGGTTTTAAAATATACATTAGCAGGGCATGATGCCATTGGTCGAGCGCAAACGGGTACGGGTAAAACCGCTGCTTTTTTGATTAGCGTGATCAATGATCTGTTAAATAATCCAGTTCAAGAACAGCGTTTTCGTGGTGAGCCACGTGCGTTAATTTTAGCGCCAACTCGTGAGTTAGCGTTACAGATCGAAAGTGATGCACAAGCATTAACCAAATTTTCAAATTTACATCTGGTCACTTTGTTGGGCGGCGTAGATTTTGAAAAACAAAAGAAAATGTTAGACCGTAATTTTGTCGATATTATTGTGGCTACTCCCGGTCGTCTAATTGATTTTGTCGAGCAAAAAGAAGTCTGGTTAGACAAAATTGAATTCTTGGTCATTGATGAAGCAGATCGCTTGCTCGATATGGGCTTTATCCCGTCAGTAAAGCGAATTGTTCGTTTTTCACCATTTAAAGAGCAACGTCAAACTTTAATGTTCTCTGCAACATTTAGCTACGATGTTCTTAATCTTGCGCGTCAATGGTTATTTGAGCCGGTTACGGTAGAAATTGAACCTGAGCAAAAAACCAATAACGACGTTGAACAGCGTGTGTATGTGGTTGCGAAAGAAGATAAATACAAACTATTGCAAGAGATTTTGCGCGAAGAACCGATTGATAAGGTGATGATCTTTGCAAATCGTCGTGATCAGGTGCGTCGTTTGTATGATCATTTAAAACGTGACGGTTATCGTGTGGGTATGTTGTCGGGTGAAATTGCACAAGATAAGCGTTTGAAGATGTTAGATCAATTCAAGCAAGGTAAGAACAATATTATGATCGCGACTGATGTTGCTGGTCGTGGTATTCATGTGGATGGCGTTTCGCATGTCATTAACTTTACCTTACCTGAACAGTCTGATGACTATGTACATCGTATTGGTCGTACTGGTCGTGCAGGTGCGCAAGGTGTAAGTATTAGCTTCTTATCGGAAGATGATGCTTTCTATTTGCCTGAAATTGAAAAAGCGATTGGTAAGAAATTGCCTTTAACGCGTCTGGATGGTTATTGCTAAGTCTGAAACTACTTTGATTTAAGCGATTTCTGACAGAGAAAGTTTTTCAAAAAAAGACCAAATTATTTTGTGATTTGGTCTTTTTTATTATTTAGTAAGATTTGCTACTCAAATTACACAAAAGATTAAAGATTTTTTTATAATTCCTGTGATTAGTTGCTGAATTGAAATAAATCAACATGTAGAATATGGCGCATTACCTGGGAGGATATTATGGCTCTAATCTCAATGCGCCAGCTCTTGGATCACGCTGCAGAATATAACTACGGCGTACCAGCGTTTAACGTAAACAACTTAGAACAAATGCGTGCAATCATGCTCGCTGCGGATGCAACAAATTCACCTGTGATCGTGCAAGCTTCAGCTGGTGCGCGTAAATATGCAGGTGCACCTTTCTTACGTCATCTTATTTTAGCTGCGATTGAAGAGTGGCCACATATTCCAGTGGTAATGCACCAAGATCATGGTACAAGTCCAGATGTTTGCCAACGTTCGATCCAGTTGGGCTTTAGCTCAGTCATGATGGATGGTTCATTGGGTGCAGATGGTAAGACACCAACAACTTATGATTATAACGTTGATGTCACCCGTCGCGTAGTTGCAATGGCGCATGCTTGTGGTGTTTCAGTTGAAGGTGAGATTGGTTGCTTAGGTAGCCTTGAAACTGGTATGGCTGGTGAAGAAGATGGTGTTGGCGCTGAAGGCGTACTTGATCACTCTCAATTATTGACTTCTGTTGAAGAAGCGACTCAGTTTGTTGCTGATACCAATGTGGATGCTTTGGCAATTGCTGTTGGTACTTCACACGGTGCGTATAAGTTTACTCGTCCACCTACAGGCGATATTCTTGCAATTGACCGTATCAAAGAAATTCATGCTGCATTGCCAAACACGCATCTTGTAATGCATGGTTCAAGCTCTGTGCCGCAAGAATGGTTAGCTGTAATTAACCAGTATGGTGGTGATATTAAAGAAACTTATGGTGTGCCTGTAGATCAGCTTGTAGAAGCGATTAAACATGGTGTGCGTAAGATTAATATTGATACCGATTTACGTTTGGCTTCTACGGGTGCAATGCGTCGTATGATGGCGGAAAAACCAAGTGAATTTGATCCACGTAAATTCTTTGGTGAAACTGTTGAAGCAATGAAAGAAATCTGTGTTGCTCGTTACGAAGCATTCGGTACAGCAGGTCATGCAGACAAAATTCGTCCAATTTCTTTAGAGAAAATGGTTGATCGTTACAAATAATTGATTTGTAATGCAGAAAAATAGCGGCAATTGTCGCTATTTTTTTATTTGTATTTTTCTGGGCAATAAAAATGTCAGCACATGGCTGACATTTTCACTTCACTTAAGCTCAACTTACTTTTTTTGCTGAGCTTTAGAGTCTAGGTTGGCATCTTTGATTTCAACATAAGCATTGGCGCGAAGTTCACGCATCCAGCTGTCTACTTCAGTGTCAAACTGACGTTCGCCCAAGATTTGACGTGCCATACGTTCTTGCACTTCTTTAGTCATATCTTGTTGGCGAGTATCGGTGACTTGCAGAATGTGCCAGCCAAATTGACTTTGGAAGGGTTGGCTAACTTGACCAACAGGTGTCTCTTTCATTACTTTTTCAAACTCAGGCACCATCACACCTGGGCTAACCCAGCCTAAGCTACCGCCATCACGTGCAGAGCCAGTATCATTTGAATAAGTAGCTGCCAAGGTTGCGAAATCATCACCCGCTTTAGCACGATTGTAGAGGCTATCAATCATTTGCTTGGCGCGATCTAAGCTTACGACTTCTGAAGGTTGAATCAGAATATGGCGAGTCTTGTATTGTGGAATCAGTGCTTTTTGTTCATTTTGCTTACGTTCTAATAACTTTAATACGTGTGTTCCATCACGTACATTGATCAGCTCGGTTGTTTGTCCCACTTGAAGTGGGGTGATACGTGCTGCCAATTCAGTTGGAATCTCAGATAATGAACGGAAGCCCATATCAAGACCATCTACTTTTACAGCACCAGTTGAAAACTTGGTGCTAATCGCTTTAGGGTCATCACTGGTAGTGAGTGATTGTTTAACCTGCTGAGCGACTTGCTGTACATCACTGGTGTTATCACCCGAGATACGCATATGGATGACATGAACTTGTGTACCCAGTGCAGCTTGACCTTCTGGTGATTTCAGGAAGTTTTCAACATCATGGTCACTGATTTTAATGCGTGACATCACTTGTTGTTGACGTAAACGGCCAATTGCAAGATCTTCTGCAACACGGTTACGCAAGTTTTCGTAAGTACCTGGTGCAATAGCATCTAGTTTTTGCTGAAAAGCTTCTAGTGAGTTTGCACCAGACTGATTTGCAACTTTCAGTACAGCAGCATTCAAGCTTTTCTCATCGGCTTTAATACCGTAACGCTTAACCTGTTCAAGTTGCGCTTGGCGTACAATCAGTTGATCTAAAACCTGCATTTGCAAGTATTGTTGCGGTGGAACAGTTTTGTTTTGTGCTTTTAATTGGTGTTCTGTTTCAGCAACACCTTGTTCTAAATCACTTTTAAGAATGACACTACTATCCACAATTGCAACAACCTCATCCGTTGGTTGAGCAAAGCTTTGCATTGATGAAGAAATTAGGGCAGCGAGAACAGTGGCTCTAAAGATATGTTGAAAAGGTTTTATCTTCATTAACGTTGTGTCCAAGATTGATTAATTTTGTTGAAACCTAAAACTCTATTCTCCAGAAGTGAAGCGAGCTTATTGTTTAAAGCACCAAGACCTTTTAGCGTGAATTCAGCCATAACCGCATTCTTTTTACGCACGTCTGGGGTATTTGGATCATCCAGATCGTTATAGTAAGAGCGGCCATAGACTGACACAGCCCAACAACAAGATTCATAATTTACGCCAAGTAAGTATTCGCGCATGACATTGTTGTCGATGTCGTATTGAGCATGACCCATAATACGCCAATTGTCTTTTACAGGTTGTATAAAGGATGCAACCACTTGATCGTAAGAATTTTGACGGTCTTCAATTTTCTTTCTATAGAAATAACCTAAGTTATAGAGATTGCCTTTATCGCCTGTATAGTAGGCTTGGAAATCACGTTGCGCATTATCACCATTTTCCATCCATGCTGAGTTAGAGCTAATGGTGAAATTTTGATTCAGCTGACTAGATAAACTTACAATCGGGCCTGTGCGACGTTGTGTATCAAATTCATCTGGTTTTTCATTTAGGCTTACACGACGATCACTGAAATAGTAACTTTGCCCGACACTCGCCTTGATGCGTTCTAAACCTTCAGTATCTAAAAGGCTATATGTCACCCCAAGTGATAGGAAATTATTGTCATCTAAACGGTCATGCCCATAGAAACGGTAGGGGTTAAACAGTTGGTCGTAATTAATTGACGCTGAAGTCGAGTCAAAGTTTGGATGATCATCCTGATTTCTATAAGGTGAATATGCATAAAAAGCACGAGGGGAAATACTTTGGAGGTATTTACCATCTTTTTCAAAAGTTACACCAGTTGCAAGTGTGAATTGAGGTACAACCACAGATTTCTCTTGATTATCAGCTCCCTGACTTGCTTGTGCATCTTTATCATAGAACGTATTGATACTACGAACAGAAACTTCTGGAACGACATAGAACCATGATGGCGTTAGATAATTATATCGAACTGCAAACTGGTTGTAGATACGGGTACCACTTGATTCGGGTGCAGAACCATCGTCAATTGATTTCTTGAAATATGCGGTATCATTATTAAACTCATACTGTAGGCCTTGTGGGTCACCAGTGACATAATTTAATAAGAATTGCGGCAATCGTGCATATGGTTTGTCTTTGTCTTCAATCGTTTTATCCAAAGTCTGGAAATCTTCGACTTTTAACTGAGCTCTAAGACCGGGGATGCCATTACCATAATTCAGTTCCCAAGCACGACGTAAATTTAGATCTGTACGTGTGTTGGGGTTGTTATTAAAGTCTGCAAAATAATCTTTATCTGATGCGTAGTTATATTCTAGGTTAGTCGACCACTGATCATTGATGCTCCAATTGTGAAGAAAGTGTAGGTCTTCACGATCTTGGTCATCATATTGATTATCTTGTCCAATATAACCGCCCCAAATACGACCAGAACCAAAATTTTCGGTCATATAACGGAATTCAGCATCTAATTTCGCTCCACGTTTACTCATAAAGCTCGGTGTGAGCGTAAGATCGTAATTCGGTGCAAGGTTTAGATAAACTGGTGCAGCAAGTTGAGCTCCACCGTCATTACTGTAGCCAAAGTTTGGACTCAGTAGACCTGTGGTACGGCGGTCATCAATTGGGAAATTGAAATATGGAACTGCAAGTACCGGCACATCTTTAACATAGAATTTTGTACCGCGTGTGACACCACGACCTGTATCCTGATTTAACTCAATTTCTTTGGCCTGAATTTTCCATGCTGGTTTTTGTTCTGGTGGACATGCGGTATAACTTGCATCTTTAAAGATCACCAGATTTTCGTTGGCACGTTTGATCTGAGTGGCATGACCATGTGCATGTTGTTGTTCTGAGATATAGAAACTATTGTTTAAATCCCCAGTCTGGGTCTTTAAATTATAGTCAATTGCATCACTTTGGGTGAGGAGACCCGACTGAGCAAGTTGTACTCGACCTTCGGCATTGGCATGCGTTTGTGTTGAGTCAATAGTGACCTGATCGGCACGAATAGTACGGCCTTCCTGATCAATGACAACATTGCCTTGCAGAACTGAATCGCCCGCTGGATTGTAGTGTCCATAGTCAGCGGTAATCACTGAAGTGGTGGTACTCGCATCTCCCGCTTTGGTTTCAGGGTTAATTGGTGTTACCCAAGTCCCTTGGCAAAAAGAAGAGCTTAAATAGCGGTTATCACGCAATTGGGCTTCTGGTGCAGATTTGTCTACATAATATTGCTGGAAAAAATGTTCCCCAGGATAACTTTCTTGGTCTTGCTGTCCTTGATTTCGAATGGCTGCTTTGAGCTGTTTGTTGTCAAGCGTAGAGACAGCATCAGCTTGTGCCGCGAAACTGGATTGAATCGAGCCGCCACACAAGAGTGTCAAAATAGCTGTTGCTAAAGGATTAAATTTAAACTGATGTTTCATTGTCTCATTAACCAGTACGCTAATTCACAATTAATTATTGTCGCATCATAGAGAAAAAGTTGATAAGTGGCTACACTTAAGCTTTCAAAATCTCAGCTAGTTTTAGATTTTATTGCAAATGAATACACAACGTGAACAATTGATACAAACTTGGCTTCAAGCCACTCTCCAATCTGATCAATTCGAGATCAACTTTTTAGCAGGAGATGCAAGCTTTCGTCGTTATGCGCGAATTAAGTTACAAAACAAAACATATATGCTCATGGATGCGCCGCCTGAAAAAGAAGATTGTGCGCCATTTGTAAATATCGATGAGTTCTTTGACAAAAATGGTGTGCGTGTTCCGCATATTGTTGCCAAAGACCTGACATTGGGTTTATTGCTTCTGGAAGATTTTGGTGATGTGGTGCTATCAACATTACTGAATGATCAAACAGTTGATGAATACTATGCTCAAAGCTTTAAACAGTTGATCGAGCTACAACAGATTGATGGGCAGGCTCATTTGCCAGCGTATTCTTATGAAAAGCTCATGACGGAAATGCGTTTGCTAACAGAATGGATGTTGCCTTCATTAAAGATTCAGCCGACAGAGCAGCAGTTGGAAACCATTGAGCAAGCTTTTGATTTTCTGGCGATCGAAGCATCTCAGCAGCCGCAAGTAATTGTACATCGTGATTTTCATAGTCGTAATTTAATGAAAATTGAAAATGAACAAGAGTTAGGGGTGATTGATTTTCAGGATGCTGTGATTGGCGCAGATACTTATGATCTGATTTCGATTACGCGTGATGCCTACGTGCAGTGGAATGCTGAGCGTGTTTATCAATGGTTTGAAATGTTCTACAACTTATTGCCAGCTTCTGCCAAAGAAAATCGTAGTTTTGAGCAGTTCAAGCGTGATGCAGACCTGATGGCGATTCAACGTCACATCAAGATTTTAGGTATTTTTGTCCGTTTATTCGAACGTGATGGCAAATCAGGTTACTTAAAAGACTTACCGCGAGTGATGTGGTATTTACTTGAAGAAAGCCAAGGTTATGATGAGTTGAATGACTTTATGCAATTTATCCGTGACGTTGTCATGCCTAAGTTCATTGCCCAATATGGTGATTACGAGGTTGCAGCATAATGAAAGCGATGATTCTTGCTGCTGGTTTAGGCAATCGCATGCGTCCATTGACTTTGCATACGCCGAAGCCTTTGCTAGAAGTCGGCGGGAAACCGCTGATTGTCTGGCATATTGAAAAGTTGCAGAAGGTCGGTGTCACAGAGATTGTGATCAATACGGCTTGGTTAGGCGATAAGCTTGTTGCTGCTTTAGGTGATGGTTCGCAATTTGGTGTCACTATTTTGTGGTCACATGAAGGCGAAGGTCTGGAAACAGCAGGCGGCATCATCAACGCTTTGCCATTGCTGGGTGAGGAACCGTTCATTTTGGTGAATGGGGATGTCTGGACCACGATGGACTTTTCAACGCTGTTAAATGTTCAGTTAGAAGACAAGCAGGCGCATTTGGTTTTGGTCGAAAACCCGCCTCAACATTTAAAAGGAGACTTCATCCTGGCAAATGATTTAGCTTATACTTTTGAGCAGGAACAGTTGGGAGAAGCCTTAACCTATAGCGGTGTTGCTGTTCTAGCGCCACACATGTTTACTGGGCTAGAAAATGGCAAACGACCTTTGGCGCCTTTGTTGAAACAGGCGATGCAACAGCAGCTAGTTTCAGCTGAAAAGATGCAGGCGATCTGGGTCGATGTAGGAACGCCTGAGCGTCTAGAACAGCTTGATCAACAAATCAAGCAAGGCGCGTTTGTATAGGGGCTGTTTACACTTCACAGATGCTTGCGACAGGGTGATTTTTTAGATGATACAAGGCATGTTTTGCGCAACTTAGTTATTCTAAGTAATGAGTAGCGACTAAAGCTGTGTAAGATAACGTAGTAGCGGCAAAAAAATATCCCTGTCCCGTAGGGTTATGGCTAAAATCTCCATAAACCGCGTTATGAAACTTGACAAGGGTGTGCCATTGCCTGCGTTTCATGCCTTGTTTATGTCATTTTAGCCGATAACGCAATGCATGGCTGAAATGTCAACAGACCCTAAAAAAAATGCTTTGTCTATCTTTGATTTGCCTAAGAAAAGACAAAAACTTAATGGATTGTGCAGTTTATCATGCTTGTAAATGATTAACTGCATAATCGTTCAACAAGTCCTACTGTGCCTTGTATCAGAAATCGGTATACTGCACAGCAAATTTATCGAGATGTTGCACTGTTATGCATCCTTTTTTTCAAGAATTAAAGCAAGGTAGTCAAGCTCTGGGTCTGAACCTGAGTGAGGACACCCTAACACTCTTATTGAAATATCAAGATGCTCTGGTGCTGTGGAATAAGGCATATAATTTAACGGCTATTCGTGAGCCGAAAGAAATGCTGGTTAAACATTTATTAGATAGCTTAAGTATCTTGAATGATTTGCCGCAAGGTCGTTTATTAGATGTAGGAACGGGTGGTGGAATGCCAGGCATGATCATTGCATTATGCCAACCAGAACGTTCTTGTGTCCTTTTGGATTCGAACGGAAAAAAAATTCGTTTCCTGAAGCAGTTTATTGCTGACTTGAAACTGCAAAATGTAATTGCAGTTCAAACACGTGTTGAAAATGAAGATAGTATTGGTGAACTAGGTCAGTTCGATGTCATTACAAGTCGCGCATTTGCGTCTTTAACCGACTTTGTCGATGCTGCACAACCATATATGCATGAGCAGAGTATTATTGCTGCAATGAAAGGCTTGATTCCAGCTGATGAAATTGAGCAAATGAAAAATGAGTATTCATGTAAGATCATTGAACTTCGTGTCCCGAGATTAGATGAACAACGTCATTTACTTTTACTTCAACGTATTCAATAAAAATATTAAGGGTAATCATGGCTCAAATTATTGCGATTGCAAACCAAAAAGGTGGTGTAGGGAAAACCACGACAGCAGTCAATCTTGCTGCCTCTTTGGCGATCTTGAAGAAACGTGTCTTGTTGGTTGATATGGACTCACAAGGGAATGCCACCATGGGGTCTGGCATTCAAAAGAATGATTTACTGTACTCGGTGACAGATGTATTGCTGGGTGAAGTGCCGATTGAAACTGCGATTCAGAAAGCAGAAGTCGGTTATAAGGTTTTAGGTGCGAACCGTGAATTGGCTGGGGTAGAGCTTGCAATTGCAGAACAGGAAGGGCGTGAGTTCATTCTTAAAAATGCCTTGCAGGAAGTAGAGTCTGCCTTTGACTATATTATTGTCGATTGTGCACCAAGCCTCAGCTTGATTACCGTAAATGCCTTAGCTGCCGTAAACGGCGTGATTATTCCAATGCAATGTGAATACTATGCACTGGAAGGTTTGGCTGATCTTACGCAAACCATTGACCGTATACAAAAAGCCCTTAATCCAAACTTGGAAATTGTAGGGGTATTACGTACCATGTATGACGCTCGTAATGCATTGACACGTGATGTTTCTGCCGAGTTAGAGCAATATTTTGGTAAAAAGTTATACGAGACAGTGATTCCTCGTAATATCCGTTTGGCGGAAGCGCCAGCACATGGTTTACCTGTGATCTATTTTGAGAAAAGTTCTAAAGGCGCTATTTCATATTTGAATCTCGCTGCAGAAATATTGAAGAAAAGTAAAGTGAAAAAAGGAAGTGCTGTATGAGCATCAAAAAACGCGGATTGGCTAAAGGTCGTGGTTTAGATGCGCTATTAGGTTCAATTCAAAAAGAGAAATTGCAACTTGAAGCACAGGCCTTGGATCATGGTCAACTCAAGCAAATTGATGTCAATTTATTAAAACGTGGTGAATATCAGCCACGTCGCTTTATTCATGAACAAGACTTACAAGAGCTTGCAGCATCGATTGAAAAACATGGTGTGATGCAACCGATTGTCATTCGTCCTGTCGACGATGAGCAGCAACCATACGAAATTATTGCCGGTGAGCGTCGTTGGCGCGCAGCGCAGTTGGCGGGTTTGACTGAAATTCCTGCGATTGTGCGTGATTTAAATGATCAGGTTGCCATTGCTTTAGCGTTAATTGAAAACATTCAGCGTCAGGATTTAAATCCAATTGATCAGGCAATGGCTTTACAGCGTTTCCATGATGAGTTCGGTTTAAGTCATCAGGAAATTGCTGATACCGTTGGCAAGGCACGTACCACCGTGAGTAATTTATTGCGCCTTTTGAGTCTTGCTGATCCGATTAAAGACTTGATGCAACAAGGCCAAATTGATATGGGACATGCACGTGCCATTCTTGCGCTAAAAACCAAAGACCAGATTTCAGTCGCGCAGATCGTGATTGAAAAAGGTTTATCTGTACGTCAAACTGAACAGTTAGTACGTGAGTGGAGTGAACCAAAACCTGAAAAGGAAAAGGCTCAGATTTCTCCTGACATTGAACAATTGACTCAGAAACTCTCAGAACGTTTCGGAGCAAATGTAAAAATTGACCATAACCAGAAAGGTAAAGGGAAAATGGTCATTCACTACCACTCATTGGATGAGTTGGATGGAATCCTCAATATTTGTTTACCTAACTAATATTTAGGATACGTCCTTTTATATTTTAAATATTATTGGGGAATAATATGTGGGAACTTGTGAAAGCGGGTGGCTGGTTAATGCTGCCCCTTATTCTGTCATCAATTTTTACGGTTGCGATTACGATTGAACGATATATTCGTTTAAAGCGATCACAAGTTTTACCTCAGGCTTTACTGCTCAATGCGACAGATGCTGATACTGTGATTGCACAGCTCGAGCAGGATGAAGCATTGAAAAGTCCACTCGGACGTATTTTAAAAGCAGGTTATGATCATCAGGATCAGGGTGAACAATTTGCCCGTGCGCAAATGGAAGCCACTGCTTCGCAAGAGATTAGCGCCTTAGAAAAGAATATTAATTTCCTTGGTACATTGAGTGCAATTGCACCTTTACTGGGTTTACTCGGTACCGTACTGGGGATTATTGAATCATTTTTGGTGATTGATGTCGGTTCTGCGGGCAATGCCAGCATGATGATGCCTGGGATTTCAAAAGCCTTGATTACCACAGCCGTGGGGATGTTGATTGCGATTCCTGCAATGATTGCCTATCGTTATTTTCAACGTGTCGTGCATGAATATATTGCAGAGTTGGAACAGCAATCGACTTTATTTCATGCTGCGCTTTTCTATAAAAAAGCGTCTCCTTTACAAGAACACCGTCGTGCAAGCTGAGCCGAGGTGGCATCATGAAATTTAAACGTTCTCAAGTTGAAGATATTCATATTAATTTGACACCAATGATTGACTGTATGTTATTTATTTTGGTGTTTTTATTATTATCCACGACTTTTAGTCAACAAAGTCGTATAAATCTGACACTGCCCGATGCACAAGGGGTTCCGCCTAAACAGTTCGATCACAAAATTGAAATCATGGTAGACTCCACAGGGCATTATGCTGTGAATGGTCAGGCTTTATCCAGTAAAGATATTGCCGATTTAAGTACTGCGATCAAGCAGGTTGCTCAAGATCGTCGCGATTTGATGTTTATTATTGCTGCTGATGCGAAAGCTACCCATCAAGATGTGATTCGGGTGATGGATGTGGCAGGCCAGCTTGGCTTTATGAACGTCAATATCAGCACTAAAGTTCCAACTAGAGGTTTTACTGAGTGAATCAAGATTTTAAGGTTTATGTCCGCTTAATATCGTATTTAAAATCTTATTGGGGCGTTGCCTTATTTGTCTTGCTTGGTTTTGGTATCAACGCTGCTACAGAAGTTTCTGTGGCAAAGTTGCTTAAATACATTATCGATGCAATTCAAAATGGTAGTCGTGAGAATCTGGACTGGTTTCCTGCACTCATCGTCTTGTTAATGTTCTTCCGCGGCGTAGGTTTATTCCTCGGTGGATATTTCTCAGCGGTGATTTCGCGGAGTCTGGTATTCAGCATTCGTCAGGAAGTGTATGCAAAACTTTTAAGACTGCCAGCTCAGTATTATCTTGATAACAGTGCGGGTCATATCAGCGCAAAGCTGATGTATAACGTTGAGCAGCTTACGGCGGCATCCTCTGAGTCTTTGCAGACTTTGATTAAAGATGGTTTGATTGTTATTGGTTTGTTGAGTTATCTACTCTATACCAACTGGCGTTTAACTCTATGTATCGTCGTTTTCATGCCGTTTATTGGTATTCTGGTCAGAATCGCATCGAAAAAGATGCGTAAGCTCTCGATTCAAGTACAAAATACAATGGGTGATGTAAACCATGTGGTACAAGAAACCATTACCGCAAATTCGGTTGTGAAAAGTTTTACTGGCGAAGAGTTTGAGCAGAAGCGCTTTTATAAGTCTTCTGAAGAAAACTTACGTCGTGGTTTGAAAATGGTTGTGGTGCAAAATATTAACAGCCCAATCATTCAGCTCTTGCTATCGATGGCAATGGCAATCATCCTTTGGTTAGCGCTACGTCCGCAAGTGTTTGGCGATACCTCTGCGGGTGAGTTCATTTCATTCATTACTGCTGCTGGTTTAATTTCTAAACCTGTAAAGAATTTGACTGATATCAATGAAAAACTGCAACGCGGTTTGGCTGCAGCACACTCAGTATTTGAGTTGTTAGATTTACCTGAAGAAGTTAACGATGGTCAGTTGAAACCTGTGTTAAAAGGCAATATTCAATTTGATCATGCGAACTTACGTTATGAAGATGGTACACATGCCATTAAAGATTTCTCTTTAACCATCAAAGCAGGACAAACTGTTGCTTTGGTTGGGCGTTCTGGTGCGGGTAAGACCTCATTGGTTAACATGCTGCCACGCTTTCAAGAGTTAAGTGAAGGTCAGATTTATTATGATGGCATTGCTGTCAAAGAAATTGAGCTGGCTTATTTACGTTCTCAAATTGCCACAGTGAATCAGCAAGTTGTACTATTTAACCGTTCAGTACGTGACAATATTGCTTATGGTCAATTACAAGATTCAAGTGATGAGCAGGTGATTGCAGCAGCGAAAGCAGCTTATGCACATGACTTCATCATGAATCTGCCACAAGGCTATGACACGATTCTGGGGGCGCAGGGCTTAAACCTTTCAGGTGGTCAGCGTCAACGTATTGCGATTGCCCGTGCAATTCTTAAAGATTCTCCAATCTTGATTTTAGATGAAGCAACCAGTGCACTGGATAATGAATCTGAATACTTTATCCAACAAGCTTTTGATGAAGCGATGCAAGGTCGTACTACCATCGTGATTGCACACCGTTTATCGACTGTTGAAAATGCGGATCTGATCGTGGTGATGGATAAAGGCCAGATTATTGAGCAAGGTACTCACGCTGAGCTGTTGGCTAAGCATGGTATGTATTATCAATTACATCAACGCAATTTTGAGGAAGACTAAGCATGTCGATGGCGCAACGTATTCAGGATGCCTGGAATGAACAGGCTTCATGGTTGGTGGTGTTGCGCCCACTGTCATGGTTGTATCGATTGGGCTTCTGTACCAATCAGGCACTTTATAAAAATGGTCTAAAAAAAGTGTATAAAGCACCAGTCCCAGTCATGGTGATTGGTAATATTACGGTCGGTGGTAGCGGCAAAACACCTTTGTTGATCCAGTTGGTCAAATACTTGCAACAACAGGGCGTTCGAGTCGGTGTGATCAGTCGTGGTTATGGGGCCGAAGGGCCTTTTCCGCTCTTGGTCACTCAATCCTCCGAACCTGATGCTGCTGGCGATGAACCTTGTCTTATTGTGCAGTCGACACAAGTTCCGATGGCTGTTGGCCCAAATCGTCAAGGTGCAATCGAGCTGTTACTGCAAAATCAACAACTTGATCTGATTATTAGTGATGATGGTTTACAGCATTGGGCCTTAGCACGCGAAATTGAATGGATTGTACTGGATCAAAATCGTGGTTTGGGTAATGAGAAATTATTGCCAGAAGGTTATTTAAGAGAACCTAAATCACGCCTAAACCACAGTACAGTGATTGAACATACCAAAGTTGCTCAGCCTAAGCAGAACATGCATTTAGAAGTAGGCCAGCCTTATTTATTAAATGCCAATCTGGACACGCCTTGGTTTGATCCAAAGCAATATTTTAATGCGGTGGTGGGCATCGGTTTCCCACAGCGTTTTTACCAGACCTTGAGCAAGCTCGAAGTTGATCAATATCAAGCGCATGAATTTCCAGATCATCATGATTATGAAATTGCTGATTTAAGTTTTGATAATCCAGATGCAATCATTACCACTGAAAAAGATGCCGTAAAATTCAAGGCATTATTAAAGCAACATCCTGAATTTAATATTCCGATCTGGGTGGTACCCGTCGAAGCAGTTTTATCGCCTGACTGTTATGTGTTGTTAAAACAGCAATTAAAACAGGTCGGGATTCAACTTTCTTAGAGATCTATCATGAAGCATATTGTTATTCCTGCTCGTTTTGCGAGCTCTCGTTTGCCAGGAAAACCATTACTCCTTATTCATGGTCGACCAATGATTTTGCGGGTGGTAGATCAGGCAAAAAAAGTTGCTGGTTTTGATGATTTATGTGTAGCAACAGATGATCCTCGTATTGCAGAGGTTTGTCAGGCAGAAGGTGTGGATGTGGTTTTAACCAATCCTCAGCATCCATCTGGTACGGATCGTTTAAGCGAAGTTGCTCGTATCAAAGGTTGGTCAGCAGACGATGTGATTGTGAACGTACAAGGTGATGAGCCTTTATTGCCTGCTCAACTGGTACAACAGGTCACACAGCTTTTGATTGATAATCCACAATGCTCAATGTCTACTTTGTGCGAGCCGATCCATCAGTTAGATGAATTTCAACGTGATAGCATCGTGAAAGTGGTGATGAGCAATCGTAATGAAGCGCTTTATTTTAGTCGTGCGACCATTCCTTATGATCGTGACGGCGCAAAACAAGCTTTACCAACGCTACACACACAGGCTTTCCGTCATTTAGGTCTATATGCTTACCGTGTGAAATTATTGCAAGAATACGTGACTTGGGAACAGGGCAATCTGGAGAAACTAGAAAGCCTAGAGCAATTACGTGTTTTGGAAAATGGTCATCGCATTGCGATTGATGTTGCAGAAGCGAACTTACCCCCAGGCGTAGATACACAGGCGGATTTAGATCGTCTCAATACAATGCCTGTGAGTGCATTTGAATAAGATTATGGTCGATACTCAAATGAAAACACTGTATCCCTGGCATGCACAGACTTGGGAACTTCTCAGTACACGATTTCCTCATCTGGGACATGGGTTATTATTTTATGGCAAAAAAGGCTGCGCCAAAAAAGAGTTTGCTGAACGTTTTGTTGCTTGGGTGCTTTGTTTAAATAAACAGGCACAAGCTGCTTGTGGTGAATGTACAAGCTGCCAATGGCTAAAATCGGATACACATCCTAATTATGTGCATATCACTACAGACGAAGAAAATAAAAAACAAAACGCAAAAATCAAGATTGAGAAAATACGTGACTTACTGCCATTTGTTCAACAAACAGGTGAAGGCTGGCGTGTTGTGGTCATTGAGCCTGCGGAAGCATTAAATACAGCCTCTGCAAATGCTTTGTTGAAAACGCTAGAAGAACCGGGTGAGCGAGTCGTATTGATTTTACTTGCTGATCATTATTTGAAATTACCTGCCACCATTCGCAGTCGATTACAGCATTTTGCGTTAGATCGTTTAACGCTTGAAGATGCGCAGACTTTTGTCAAACAGCAAATTCCAGAAATTTCATCAAGCCAAGTGTCATTATTGCTGAATCTTGCCAATGATATGCCGCTAACGGCGATTGAAATTGAAAAAAGTGAATGGTTGCAGAAACGCGCTATTTTCCTTACTGACTGGTTGAAGTTGGTTGCAGAAAAAAATATGCCTTTGAACTATTCAAATAAATGGTCTAAAGAGCTTAATTTTTCAGAATTTATGACCATGTTTGAGTATTTGCTGGGTGATTTGATTAGTTTGAAACTCAATCAGGCGCTTAAAAATGATGATCTGGATTTTAGTCGTTTGGTCGAGTGTTATAACCTTGAGCAGCTATTTGGAATCTATTCTGATTTGCAGCAGAAAAAACGCATGGTTGAGCAGAATGTTCAAACCCAACTGGTAATGGATGAGCTGTTTATTCAGTTGATGAATGTAGCTTAATCGTGCTTTAAGTACTCGGCTGACTGATTGTTTCAATAAAACAGGGAATGAACTTGCCTCTAAAATAAGTTCATTACCTTGCTTTATATTACTTATGTAAAAATTGTATCTAAAATGTACATTGCTCTTTAATCCTTGATCAAAAAAGAATATAAAATGTGAAACACTTCACAATAATATTAAAAAATAAGGAATATCGAGATGAAAATTAAATCTATCGCGATTGCGTTGTCATTTGTGATTTTACCAAGCATGGCAATGGCTGAACCGAAGTTTATTTCAAATATTAATGGATCATCTTTTCAGATTAATGCGTCTAATGCGGGTTCACAAGCTTACGAATGTGTATATAGCTACTCTTTCAATCATGTCCGTGGTGCTGGCGCAAATCAGTTCAGTGGTAAATTTTATATTGAAGCTGGGGCCAACAACATTTCTGTCATTGCCAGAAATACCGATCAAGCGATTAGTAAATTAGACTTTGATTATAAATGTACTGAAAAATAAAAAACTTTATTTTTATCATTATTAAAAAGCCGCTCACAAGAGCGGTTTTTTTCTAAATCACATCTGTATTTTTCTTATCATTTCTTTCAAGCTGTCATCTGTTGTAAAACTACGGCACGTATTATTCGAAAAAGTGATAAATAAGCTGCTTTTTTAAATGCCCTAAATTGTATTTAACCTAAACATCATTTGTTGTTTGCAGGATTGTTTTCTATAATTCAGTCATATAAGACGTATAGATATTAAATGAACGATCACGAAAGATAGGCTATAAATCAGATGGAAACATTCGGATGTTTTATACGTCGAAAGTAGACGTTCTAGATTTTGTGTTTCAATATTGAACAGGGGAAAGTTATGCAACCACAAATGATGGGCGGAATTATACAGGTCAACATTCCAGACAAAGCGACCTTACAATCAAGTTATATGCCTTTTGTACAAGGCGGCGGTTTATTTGTGCCAACTAAACAAGCGGTGAAAATGGGACAGGAAGTTTTTGTACTGGCAACACTTCCGGAACAATCCCAAAAGATTCCATTGACTGGAAAAGTGATCTGGATTTCTCATAAACAGACGCATTTTAAGCCACAAGGCTTTGCAATACAGCTCGCTGGTGAAAAAGGCGTGTATTATAAAAATGAAGCTGAGAAATTGCTGGCCGGATCCAAAGGTCTGGATCGTCCAAGTTATACCATGTAGTTATGAAGTAAATAGGATAGAAGAGTGTTTGTTGATACGCATTGCCATTTAACCATGTTGGATCTAAGCCCTTATCAAGGCGACTTGGATCAGGCACTTGAGCAAGCCCGTCTTGCGGGTGTTTCGAAATTCATGGGCATTTCGGTTGATCTTGAAGATCATATAAAGTTGGCAGAAATCGCATCCCGACATCACGATGTTGGGTATTCTGTCGGTGTTCATCCATGCGAGGATGAACAAGTGATGGCGCGTGCGACAACAGACTATCTTGTCAATCTTGCTCAATCCGATAAAGTGTGGGCTTTGGGTGAAACGGGACTGGATTATTATCACAGTACAGATTTCGTCGAGGAACAAAAGCGTTGCTTTGCCCGACACATTGAAGCTTCAAAAATCGTGAAAAAGCCTGTGGTTGTGCATACCCGTGCAGCCAAGCAAGATACCATTGATATTATTCGTGCAGAGCAGTCTACCCATGGTATTTTGCATTGTTTTACCGAAGATTGGGAAACAGCAAAAGCCGTTTTGGATTGTGGTTACTATATTTCTTTCTCTGGGATTGTTTCTTTTAAAAATGCTCAGGATTTACGGGATGTGGCAAAGCAAGTGCCGCTTGATCGTCTTTTGATAGAAACAGATAGTCCTTATCTAGCGCCAGTGCCTTATCGCGGTAAAAGCAATGAACCGAAATATGTTCCTTTTGTAGCAAAAGCCTTAAGTGATGTATATGATAAATCGCTTGAAGAGATTGGCATGATTACAACACAAAATTTTGAAAATCTCTTAAATTTGAAATAAACGGTTTTGTTGTATTAGGAAAGAGAGTTATTACGTGAAAATGGATCGTCAAGCTCAGTTTAGAGCACGAGAAGTATTAATTTTTCAAATCGCGGAGCAACTCCTGTTAGAAAATGGTGAAGCGGGTATGACGCTGGATGCGTTGGCAGCTGAGCTGGATCTTGCTAAAGGCACGTTATATAAGCATTTTCAAAGTAAAGATGAGCTGTATATGTTGCTGATTATTCGTAATGAGCGCATGTTATTGGAAATGATTCAGGATACCGAAAAGGCATTTCCTGAACATTTGGCTTTCTTTATGTTGCACCATTTGCATCATCCTGAGCGTACGGCCTTATTCCATCAGATAGAAGAGCGGCTTTCGACCACTGGACAGGGTATTCAATTACTATTCAGTGAGTTATATAAGGTGCGTAGACAGCGTTTGCGTATCATCATCCGCATGACGGAAAGTTATTTGCTGGGTATTAACAGTACCATGACAACGCGGGATTACCTTGCTTCGATCTGGTCTTTAACCTATGGCGCAGCCGTTATCCTGAATTCGAGTTTCTATCAGCGTTATCTGGGTTCTCGAGATACTTTACGTGTCGCTTATATTGAGCAGGCTTTGGCATTACCGAAGCTGGTCGAAACTGCGCTTGCATAGTTGAAATGATAATGAGATCACCAAAGCATTCACAAAAGGCTTTTACCTTGATTGAGGTGATGGTGGTGATCGTTATTATGACGATTATGGCATCTCTTGTGGTTTTGAATATTGGTGGTGTTGATCAACGCCGCGCTATGCAAGCCCGAGAGATGTTTATTCTCGATCTGAAAAAAATTAATAAAGAAGCCACTGATCAGGCAAAAGTTTTTGCATTAAATACTCAAAATGCCACGGATGTTGCACCTTTCAGTTATAACCTCTATGAATATCATGACCAGAGTCTTGAACAGATTCAGCAGGCTGACCGCACTTGGCAACTGTATAAAGAGTTTAAGACGCGTCAATTACCCAATAATGTGTCTTTGAGTATACAAAGTTTAGATACAGCAAATTATAACAAAGCAAAAAATGAAGATTTACTGGGCGGTAAGGCTCCTCAACTCATCTGGTTTGGAAATGGTGAAGCGAAGCCTGTCCGAATCCAGTTTTATTATGCGCAACAGCCGATTGGACATGAGCTAGAGCTGGATCATTTGGGTAAGGTCAATGAAAATTAAGTCTTTAGTATATTGTCCAGAGAGTGATTCTTGTCTTGTTGTACAACAGAAACCTCGCACCTCAAGCATAGCTTTCGGCCTTGCAGCAGGGCCGAGCGTTGCTCGGCGTAGACCTGCTTCAGGATTTACTCTACTTGAAGTGATGGTGGCGTTGGCGATCTTTGCTGTTGCTGCGATTGCGTTAACCAAGGTAGCGATGCAATATACGCAATCGACATCAAATGCCATTTTAAGAACCAAAGCACAATTCGTGGCCATGAATGAAGTGGCAATGATGGAAATGAATCAAGAATGGCTGGATGGAACACAATCCAAGCAAGTGACCTCTCAAGGGGAAACTTGGCAAATCGATAAAAAAGCACAATCTACAATCAGTCCTAAAATCCAACGAATTGAACTCCAAGTCAGTTTATTCAATAAAGAACAAGGTAAGGTCGAAGCGGGGATTACCAATCTTGTGTTCTTTAACTATCCTGCCAAAGCTAGAACATAATGAAATATACACGCGCATTTACTCTGGTCGAGTTATTGGTTGCAATTGCAATCTTTGCAGTACTTTCGATGCTGGGCTGGAAAGTATTTGATTATTTAGTAAAAGTAAAAGACCGTAATGCAGAACATGAATTGCACTTATTTGCCTTGCAGGATGCTTATCAGCAGTTCTTGCGGGATAGTTTGCAGATCATACCTTTGACCGCCAATGATGGACGACAGTTGCAAGCTGCGCTTGTCTTGAATGATCAGCACTTTGCATTCAGCAAGGCTGGTGTTTCTGACCCACTGAAACAAGGTTTGTCGCCTTACGAGCGTATTGAATATCGTTATGATGCTGAACAAAAGAAAGTTTATCGCCTCAAATATTCAAATCTGAATATTCCTAATCGGGTACAGCCAGTTTCAAGTACTTTATTGGAAAATGTAGATCAATTTAAAGTGATTGTTTTGAATCCCCAAGAATCGACGCAATGGCCTGAAAATAGTGATCCAAGTAATATCGCTGAACTAAAGAAATTACCGCTTGGAATCAAAGTTCAGTTGACAGTGGCTGGTACAGACTATGAGTGGATTTATAGTCTACTCAATAATAATTCAGATGCAGGCGGTCAGTAATGTCATGAAAAAACATTCATCTCAACATGGCATCGCTCTATTAACGATTCTGGTAATGGTCGCATTGGCGACCATTCTAGCGGCGACCATTGCCAAGCGACAAACCAATACTGCCGAAAACACGGGTTATTTAATGCGTCAAAACCAATCTCTGCTTTATGCAAAAAGTGCAGAGGCATTTTTCTCGGAATTGCTGATACAAGATAGCGATAATGGAGAAAGTATTGACCATTTACAGGAAAACTGGGCAAAACCGATGCCGCCATTTCCTGTAGATGATGGATATGTTTCTGGTCGTTTGGTTGATGAATCTGGAAAATTTAATCTTAATAATCTGGTGAAAGCCGATGGAACAAAGGTGGATGAAGCTGCGCAACGCTGGTTTGAAAAGCTGCTACAACGGGTAGGTTTGCCTGCTGAGTTAAGTCAGGCCGTAATTGACTGGCAAGATGTTGATGACGAAACCACGGGGCCAATGGGAGCCGAAAGTAGTTATTATCAGGGTTTGGATCCTGCTTATCTAACGCCAAATACCAAATTTCATAGTGTAGAAGAGTTGAAACTGGTCAGAGGATTTGAGGGTAAGAATTATGATTTGATTAAACCTTATGTCACGGCATTACCTGAACCAACCAAAGTCAACATGAATACGGCACCAGCCTTGTTATTGGCCAGTATTGATCCAAAAGTCGATGTAAAAGCGGTTGAACAAGAGCTAAAAGCGAAACAGGCGAATTTGACTTATTTCAATAATATTGATGATTTATGGCAGCTCAATGCATTTTCTGGGATAGAAGAACAGAATAAATCTGATGCCGCTGATTTGCTGGATAGTAAATCCAACTATTTTACTGCACAAATTGAAGTGGTTTTAAGCGAACGAAAACGTCAATTTACCAGCGCTTTAGCGCGTAAAGACAAGCAAGTGACTGTTTATTCAAGAAGTCTTTCACCTTTCCAGTAAATTTCTGGATTGGTTAATCAAATGGTGACAAGGTTTAAAATCAATCCCAATCCATGTTTTTTTGCTTTATAATAAAATTCGTTTGCAGATAAAGATTAGCTTGGTGCATGTTAATTCGTAAATTGTTTAAGTTTGAGAATGCTCATATTGTACGTAACTGTACATCGGATCGTTGTAAGCGTTCGATTCATGGGCATAGTTATAAAGTTGAATTATTATTAAAAGCGTCAAAGCTGGATCATGGGCAAATGGTCTATGATTTCGGTTTACTCAAAGGCGTTATTAAGGAGCTATATGATAGCTTCGATCATGCAATCTGTTTTTGGCAGAAAGATGACCCTGCTTATATTGATGCATGCAAGACATTCAGTGCGCGCTGGATTTCCTTACCCGTTTCGCCATCGGCAGAACAGTTTTCGCGTATCTTTTTCTATCTCGCTCAGCAAGTGTTAAATTCAACTGTTACCCAGAATGGTGAAGGGGACGTTGAAGTGTATTCAGTGATTGTGCATGAAACAGATACTGGCTATGCACAGAGTTTTCAGGAAGATATTGAAAATACACAAATGGGTGAATTGAGTCTGGAACAGATTGTCTTTTCAGAACAGGTACAGGTTGAATGGAGTGACGTTCAGATGTACGAAAACCTGAAAAAAGGAACAAAATTCCAGAATCCGAATGTAGAGTTACAAGTTAATATTTAAGTATTCTTCACTTAAATAAAAGAATTTATTTCAAGGAATGTTGATGCAACTTACTGAACAGCAACAGGACAAACTTAATAAAGTTCAGTTGGACGAGTCTTGGAAAATCTCATTATCAGAGTTTCTTCTGAGCCCTAAAATGGATAATTTGCGTGAGTTTTTACAACAAGAAAAACTTGCAGAAAGAGTCATCTATCCACCAAGCAAGCAGATCTTTAATGCATTGAATACCACACCATTAAATGCAGTGAAGGTCGTGATTCTGGGGCAGGATCCTTATCATGGTCCAAATCAGGCCAATGGTTTAAGCTTTTCTGTGCAAAGAGGGGTTGCATTACCGCCATCTTTGCGTAATATTTTTCACGAATTAAATACTGATCTGGGTGTTCCTGTTTCTCGTCATGGTGACTTGAGTAAATGGGCGGCACAAGGTGTGTTATTACTCAACAGTGTACTTACGGTCGCGGCAGGACAGCCAACTTCACATCAAAAACAGGGATGGGAAGACTTTACCGATTCAGTCATTGATGTATTGAATGAGCAGCGCGAACATATTGTGTTTATTTTATGGGGCGCTTATGCGCAGCGTAAAGGACAACGTATCGACCGTAACAAGCACCTTGTTTTAACAGCAGCGCATCCATCACCACTTGCTGCAAACCGTGGTGGTTTTTTTGGCTGTAAAGTATTTTCTAAAACTAATCAATATTTGAAACAACATGGCATTGAGCCTATAGACTGGCAATTGGACGCATAATGACTTCTCCCGATTTAAATAGCTATCATCCTGATTTAGTTATTGAGCATGCAAAAAATGGTTGGCGAATCATTCGTCTTAATCGCCCTAAATCACTGCATGCTTTAGATGAGCCGATTGTAAGTGCTCTGCTTAAAGTATTTGAGCATTTTCATGAAGATGAAAGTGTTAAAGCGATCTGGTTCGATTCGACGACACCAAAAGCATTTTGTGCAGGTGGAGATGTCCGTAAATTACGTCAGCTTGTCATTAATAAAGAAGTTGAAACAGCGAATCAATTTTTCCAGCAAGAATATGCGCTTGATTTACTCCTACATAATTACGCAAAACCGATCGTTGTCTGGGGCGAAGGCTATGTAATGGGTGGTGGTTTAGGCTTGTTTATGGCAGCGCCATTCCGTTTGGTTACTCCATATTCGCGTCTGGCAATGCCTGAAATCAATATCGGTTTATACCCAGATGTGGGCGCAAGCCGCTTCCTTGCTGACCGTGGTCAAATCGGTTTATTTACTGGTTTAACTGGTTCAATTATGACCGCAGCAGGCGCATTCAGCGTAGGTTGGGCAACGCATATTTGTGAAGCACAACGAGATAATGTGCTGCAAAAAGTTTTAAATGTCGATTGGAATCATTATCCAGCGGGTGCTTTCCGTGCAATTGACGATACCTTGAATAGCTTACATCGTCCTGTTGCTGCGGGTCCTTTGCAAAATTCAATTGATGTAATTCATAGTGTTTGTCGTGGGCAAAACTTTGAATATGACTATCAATCGATTATTGGCCTCAGTGATGCAAGTAGTGACTGGTTACGCCAGGCAAGTGAAAACCTGCAAAAAGGTTCACCAAGCACTGCAGCAATTACCTGGTTGTTATGGCAATGGGGTAAACAAGGCCATGCGTGGGATGAAGTTTTTGCATTAGAAGCCCAAATTTCTGAATGGAAAATCCGTCATCCTGATTTTGTTGAAGGTGTGCGTGCCCGTCTGGTTGATAAAGACTTATCACCTGAATGGAAAGCAACAGAACAGTTAACACTCAAAGGTATCTTGGGCGACTGTGCACCTGTAACCAATATTGAGAGCTGGAATGCGTTGTTGAAGCACTATGGCGTGATTGCTTAAGCTGATATGACTGTAGAAAAACATAATGATGAATACTGGATGCAGCTTGCCTATGAGCAGGCTGCATTAGCGGCATCACAGGGAGAAATTCCTGTCGGTGCCGTTCTTGTCAGTGATGATCAGATCATTGGTGCAGGATATAATGCACCGATTAAACTTTCAGATCCCACTGCACATGCAGAAATACAGGCTTTACGTGCAGCGTGTCAGTCTTTAAATAACTACCGTTTGCCTGAAGATACGACACTGTATGTTACGCTTGAACCTTGTACCATGTGTGTGGGGGCTTTAGTGCATGCACGGGTGAAGCGTGTGGTTTTTGCCACGACTGAACCAAAAGCAGGTTCTCTGGTCAGTGCCAGACAATTACTCGAAAGTGGTTATTACAATCATAAATTTGTTTTTGAGCAAGGCTGTCTGCAAGCACAATGTTCCTTGCAGTTAAGTGATTTTTTCAAACAAAGAAGAAGTGAAAAGAAGAAAATCCGTTCGTCAAAAACGTCCTTAAATGATTAAAAATGTCTCATGAGTTATGGCACACTAAGCCTCCAATGTTTTTGGATATAATCAAAAGGCGAAGTTATGCGTAATGCAATCACGATAGAAAAAGAATTCAATGCACCGATCTCTGAGGTTTTTGACTTGTTGTCAAAACACGCAACCTATAACAAGGCATTTGCACCATTACAGGTGGTTCGTGTGAAAGATTCTGCTGATCCAGAACGTCCTGACGGGATTGGTTCAATTCGCCGCATGGGATTTGGTCCGATTAAACCGCTTCAGGAAGAAATCACGCTACTGGAAGAGAATAAACGAATTGAATATAAGTTGATCAATAATCCATTGGTAAAACACCATTTGGGGCAAATTGACTTTAAAGAAATCACACCTTTTGTAACTTTGGTGACCTATAAGATTGAATTTACAGCAAAAGCACCTTTTGTAAGTAAATTAGTTCTTGCACAACTCAAAGCAGCGATTACACTAGGTTTTTCAAAATTAGCCAAATCAGTTGCTTCATAAGAGATGGGAATGACAGTTCATATTATTACGATTGATGGTCCAAGTGGTTCTGGTAAGGGCACATTGGCTGCAAAAATTGCCGCACATTATGGTTTTAATTTATTAGATTCTGGTGCGTTATATCGTTTACTTGGGCTGTCTTTGTTTCAACATGGTTTGCTGGATCAGCTTGATATCAAGCTAGAGCAGTGTGTTGAATACGCCACACAGCTTGATATCGAATTTAAATCTACAGAAGTAGCAACACTTGTTTTTCTGGAAGGTGTTGATGTCACCAATACCATTCGCACAGAGCAGGTCGGTGAGTATGCATCTAAAGTGGCAACTGTTCCAGAATTAAGAAAAGCATTATTTGAACGTCAACGTGCATTTATTCAGGCGCCGGGTCTGGTTGCTGATGGACGTGATATGGCGACATCAATTTTTCCAGAAGCCCAAGCCAAGATTTATTTAACTGCATCGGCTGAATCTCGTGCAGAGCGTAGAGTAAAACAGTTGCAGGGTATGGGTCTTGATGCTAAAATAAGCGACATTTTATCTAACATACAGGCTAGAGATAAGAGAGATATGGAGCGAACTGTTGCTCCGCTCAAGCCAGCTGAAGACGCGTATGTCATTGATAGTTCTACAATAGGCATCAATGAAGTGTTTCAGTTAATGGTGGACTATATCGATAGCCGTATTCAATAGATAAACCCTTTTATTTTCAGTTGAAGCATTGCTTGATCAGATTTTTTGGACAATGTAACAACTTAACTAAACCGGCCTTGTCTGATCCAAGACCGCGGACTTTATCAGGTATATCATGACCGAATCTTTTGCAGCCCTCTTTGAAGAAAGTGAATTAAACCTCAACGTTGAAAAGGGTGCAGTCATCCAAGGTACTGTTGTTAGTATCGATTCTGACTGGGTTACTGTTGACACTGGCCTTAAATCTGAAGGCGTTGTTGACCGTGCTGAATTTTTAAATGAACAACGTGAACTTGAAGTTCAAGTTGGCGATACTGTTGACGTAGTTGTTGAAGCGCTTGACAACGGTATGGGTCAAACAGTTTTATCACGTGAAAAAGCGAAACGTGCTGAAACTTGGACTAAACTTGAGAAAATCTTTGAAGACGGCGAAATCGTTACTGGTGTTATCTCTGGTAAGGTTAAAGGCGGTTTCACTGTTGACATCGGCCCTGTACGTGCATTCTTACCAGGTTCTTTAGTTGACACTCGTCCTATCCGTGACACAACTCACCTTGAAGGTAAAGAGTTAGAGTTCAAAGTAATCAAACTTGATGCTAAACGTAACAACGTTGTTGTATCTCGTCGTGCAGTTATGGAAGCTGAATCTTCAGCTGACCGTGAAGCATTACTTGCTCAACTTGAAGAAGGTCAAACAGTTACAGGTACGATCAAGAACCTTACTGATTACGGCGCGTTCGTTGATCTTGGTGGTATTGACGGTCTTCTACATATCACAGATATGGCTTGGAAGCGTATCAAGCACCCTTCAGAAGTTGTTGAAGTTGGTCAAGAAGTTACAGTTAAAGTACTTAAGTTTGACCGCGAGCGTAACCGCGTATCTTTAGGCCTTAAGCAATTAGGCGAAGATCCATGGTTAGCGATCATGAGCCGTTACCCTAAAGGTTCTATCGTTAAAGCACGTGTAACTAACTTAACTGACTACGGTTGCTTCGCTGAAATCGCTGAAGGCGTTGAAGGCTTAGTACACGTTTCAGAAATGGACCACACTAACAAAAACATCCACCCATCTAAAGTTGTTCAGATCGGTGACGAAGTTGATGTTATGGTTCTTGAAGTTGACGAAGAACGTCGTCGTATTTCATTGGGTATCAAACAAACTCGTGCTAACCCATGGGAAGAGTTTGCTAAAGCAAATGAAAAAGGCGAAAAAGTTTCTGGTACGATCAAGTCAATCACTGACTTCGGTATCTTCATCGGTTTATCTGGTGGTATCGACGGTTTAGTACACTTGTCTGATATCTCTTGGAACGAACAAGGCGAAGAAGCAATTCGTCGTTACAAGAAAGGTGACACAGTTGAAGCAGTTATCTTATCTGTTGACGCTGAAGGCAACCGTATCAGCCTTGGTATCAAGCAATTAAACAGCGATCCATTTAATGACTTCTTGGCTGCGAATGAGCGCGGTGCTTTAGTTAAAGGTACTGTAACTGCTGTTGATGCTAAAGGTGCTACAGTTAAATTAGCTGATGACATCGAAGCAACACTTAAAGCTTCTGAAATCAACCGTGACCGCGTTGAAGATGCGACTAAATTCTTAGAAGTTGGTCAAGAAGTTGAAGCTAAGATCATCAACGTTGATCGCAAATCTCGCTCTATCAATTTGTCTATCAAAGCGAAAGACGAAGCTGAAGAGAAAGAAGCTGTGAACAATGCTCGCCAAGCTGCTGCAACTCAAGCTGCAGAAAGCAATGGTCCTAAGACTATTGGTGACTTAATTAAAGCTCAAATGAAGTAATTTGTTAAAAAGTACGTTTCTTGTAACAGAGACGTACTTTTTTATACAAAAATACTGTAAACGGTAGCGTAGTAATCATGTACTGCGCTACCGTTTTGTATTTAAACAGGTTATTATTAAAAACATTGGAAAGTAGCGATAATTAAAGAGGTCATCAATGACTACTGAAGCACTTAATAAATCTGATTTAATTGAACGGATTGCTCTTAAAAACCCACACTTGGCTGAACCTTTAGTTGAAGATGCAGTTAAGATCATGATTGATCAAATGATTGAAGCACTTTCAAGCGGTGATCGTATTGAGATTCGTGGTTTTGGTAGTTTTGCATTACATCACCGTGAACCACGTTTAGGCCGTAACCCTAAAACAGGTAAGTCAGTTGATGTTGCAGCGAAAGCAGTTCCACACTTTAAACCTGGTAAGGCACTTCGTGATGCAGTAAACGAATCTGCTGAATAAGTATTGAGGTCTTTATGCGTTATGTCTTAATTGCATTACTCGTTGCCATTTTTGGTTATTCACTTGCTTTGGTACTTCAAAACCCGGCTGAGCTACAAGTAGACTTGTTATTTACTCAAGTTCCAGCGATGCGTTTGGGGTTATTACTTTTATTGACGTTAGTCTTAGGTGTTGTTGTTGGTTTACTTCTAGGCGTACAGGTTTTCCGCGTTTTCCAAACCAGTTGGGAAATTAAGAGATTGCGCAAAGATATTGATCATCTTCGTAAAGAGCAAATTCAACTTGCACAGCAAGCTGCCGCAGAAGCTGCTGCGAGTGTAAGACATGAGAAAACGGTTTTGGATATTAACCCAGAAAGTCAGCCGCGTACTCCGTTATAAATTTTATATTGTAGCCTTATAAAATCTTGATGATTGTATAAGGCCCTTAAAAGCTCTTTATTGGATTAAAGAGCTTTTTTTGTTTTTATGTTAAACCGAAATATCTCAACATAGCGGTAATGAGCATGGCGACTAAAATCACCACAATAAGAGAATATTTTTTCCATGCAAAAATGATTGCAACCGAAACGCCAATAATTTTACTGATGCCACTAAAATGAGCTTCAGTAAAAATTGTATTAAATACCGCTAAGGTGAACAGCAGAACACAGGCAGAATCAGCCAATAATTGTTTATGATGCTCTTTGATCTCAATGCGATTTGCCAGATAAAAGCCTGAATAACGGATCAGGTACGTCCCTAAAGCAAGTACAACAATGCCGATGAAGATATAACTTTCGCTGTATTTCATTTTGTTTTTCGACCTATCATTAAACCAAGCATGGACACTAAAACAGGAAGTCCTGTTGGCAGTAAGGGAATAGAAGCTAAGGAAAGTGATGTGCCTAGAAATACTCGATTTCGTGTGGTTTTATTCTTGAGCATCGGCAGGATCAAGGCAAAAAGAATGGCTGGGAATGCTGCATCAATGCCAAAGACGTAGATATCAGGAATATTTTTGCTCAGCAGATAACCGATGAATACACCGAGTGGCCAAAGTATGCTGATGCCTAGGCCACACATCCAGTAAGCCCATTTTTTCAAATGTGCTTCTTGTTGACTCAGTCCGAACATCACACTTTCATCATTCATGATGTGACAGGCAATAAAGTGATAGACATTTTTCTCAATAAATGTTGCAACCGATAATCCAAAAGGCAAATGACGCAAATTGATGAGTATACCTGTGAATGCGGCAAATACAGGATTTGCTCCTGTTGCAATCATGCCAATAAAAGTAAATTCAGCTGCACCTGCCAATACAGTTAAGGAAAGAGCGAGAGGAATCCACATGGGCAGGTCAAAACTGGCTGCAACTGATCCAAGAGAAATCCCGACAATTCCTGTTGCGACTGAGATGAGAATGATGGCTTTGATTAAGTTATAGCGTTCTTTATCTTGCATCTTTATTTTCTATATCAAACGACCGTACGATATAATAGATTAATTTTATATCGTTCGTCAAAACGAACAATCGTTTTTTATGGTGATTTATGGCATTGCCAATTGAAATTGTTGCAAAGGGTTTGCAAAGAGAGAGACAAAAAGCAGGACTGTCATTGGCAGAAGTCGCGCGTCGGGCGGGTATAGCCAAATCAACCTTGTCACAATTGGAAGCTGCACAAGGAAATCCTAGTCTGGAAACATTGTGGGCCTTGTGTGTGGCTTTAGATATTCCATTTGCAAAGTTAATGGAAAGCAATATTGCACAAACTCAGGTCATTCGTTTTGGCGAAGGGCCATCTGTTTCCTCTGAAATTGCCCATTATCAAGCGATCCTATTGGCCAATTGTCCTACGGGCGCCAGACGTGATGTATATATGCTCACCACACAGCCTGGTGAACCACGTTGCAGTCAGCCGCATCCGATTGGCAGTATTGAGCATATTGTGATTATGAAAGGTCAGGCCAGAGTAGGCTTAATTTCCGAGCCAGTTTTGCTGAATGAAGGAGACTATATTTGTTATCCTGCCGATCAGCCCCATATTTTTGAGGCTTTGCAAGACGATACTAGAGCAATTCTTATTTCCGAGCAGAGATAAGGGCTATTTCTGTATGATCGAAACGCTTTTTTGCATTATGGGTGCTTTCTTGCTTTGTTCATGCTGTGAATCACTTTATAATTAACTGATTTTTATGTGATGGAACTAGATTCGTGAGTATTATTGTTGCCCTAGACGCAAAAAGCCAATATGACGCCTTAACAATTGTTGATCAGCTTGATCCGTCACTTTGCCGTGTGAAAGTTGGCAAAGAGCTTTTTACTCATGAAGGTCCATCAATTGTGAAAAACTTGCAAGACAAAGGTTTTGAAGTTTTTCTTGATCTAAAGTTCCATGATATCCCGAACACTACCGCTCAAGCAGTATGTGCTGCTGCCGACTTAGGTGTATGGATGGTGAATGTGCATGCTTCAGGCGGCCGTAAGATGATGGAAACTTGCGTTGAACGATTGAAGGCCGGCAACTATCAGACTCAGTTGATTGCAGTGACTGTATTAACGTCAATGGGACGTGAAGATTTGCGTGATATCGGTCTGGATATCGAGCCAGTTGAACAAGTGAAGCGTTTAGCAAAACTCACTCAGGAAAGCGGGCTAGATGGTGTGGTATGCTCAGCACAAGAAGCTAAGATCCTTCGCGATATGTTAGGTCAACAGTTTGCATTGGTGACACCAGGGATTCGTCCAGAGGGTTCAAATGCAGATGACCAAAAACGTATTGTTACCCCAAAACAGGCTATGCTTGATGGTTCAACGCATTTAGTAATTGGTCGTCCAATCACTAAAGCGGAAAAACCGACTGAGATGTTGAAATCAATTTTGGCTTCGATTTAATGAAGTCAAAGTTTAAAACTTCATACTGAGAAATAAGCTGATTAAGAGTGGTGCGAGGAGCGACAGAATCAATCCACTCATCATGGCATGTGGTACATAATGTGTGCCACATGACTGTTTCACCATCGCAAGCGTTACATCCATTGAGGTAGCGCCTGCGCTGGAAATCGCAGAGCGTGGAAAGCGCCAACCTAAACAATACATCAATAAAATCGCAAAGATTTCTCTAAATAAATCGGTTAACAGGGCAATACCACCTAGTTTGGCCGAATGCAGTTCGGTAAATAAAATTCCGGACATTGAATACCAGCCATAACCTTGAGCTAAAGCCATAACTTCATTCAGGCTGTAATGATTCGATAGAATAAAATAGTTAACAATTGCTGCAAGACAAGATCCAATAAACGCTGCGACAGGCACCAATAAGATTTTCCAGCTTAACCAGCTACGATCGAATTGAGTAAAGGCCAGTTCAATACCAATCAAGAAAATAAAGATTAATAATAAATACCAGCTATTAAAGGCAATATGCAGATCTAATTTTTGAATAAGCATACCCAAGCCAATACCCACGGCTAAGGCCAGAAAGGCTTTTCCAATGTTTTTCAGTGCATTTAGAAACAAGTGGAGTGAAATTTTCCCTTGCACGCTTTGGCGATCAATTAGCTTATACGTCATTAAACAAATAAAAAAAGAACCAATCGAAGTGGTAAATGCAATGAGTACTGCTGGTGGCAAGATTGCGGCTGGATTTTGAATATGGTTGAGTGCTTGCGTGAGTTCAAACGCAACACTGACCAGTAAAATATAAGAGAAATAAGGAAGAATTTTAAATACAAATTTTTTTAGTGATTGAGATAAATGCGGTGCGATAAAATAGCCTAAGCTGATACAAACAAAAATTTGGAAAATCAGAACAAAAGAGGTCATACGATCAGAGCGTTGAAAGTGCTGATTTATTATGCAGGGAAATCTGATAGTTGGGTAGATTTATATATCATTTGATCAACAAAATTTGGGGCTGAAACAATGCGAAAGAATTGAACAGAGCATCTCGCACATTTTTTATTTTTAGATGCAGATTGAATGAGCTGATTCATCTATGAATATCGCATGAGGTGAAATATACTTTTATCAGTACAAGAGGTAGATGATTTGTGACAGCAGCTAAGATTCAAAAATATGCATTGGAACGTTTTGCAAAACAGGGCTTTGCCGCCACGTCATTGAATGAAATTGCGACTGATGTTGGTATAAAAAAACCTTCGATTTATGCACATTTTAAGAATAAGGATGAGCTCTATCTCAGCCTGATTCCCATCATGATTGATGAAGAACTGGGATATGCCAAAACAATTTTGCAAGGTGGGGAGCATCTACAACAACAATTGCATGATTATTTTATCAGCATCGAACAGCGCTTTAATGAGTCTTATGCGGTTCAGTTCTGGATGAATGCTTTGATCAGTCCACCCGTGCATTTGTATGATCAGGTGATTGAGCCGATGCATGTGTTTATGGCTGATCTGGAACAGTTATTTTCGCAAGCGATTCAGAATTCTGAAGTGGCTAAAAATCAGCATCAACTCGATTCCCAGACACTTGCTCGGGTATGCATGAGTTTTGTGGATGCATTGCAAAGTGAATTGATTTATGGCGGTCAAGAAAAGTTCCGACTTCGTCTGGATGCCATCTTAAAAGCATTGAATGTATTGATCAGTACCTCAATTTAAAAGGTACTGATGCGTGTGAATATCATTATTCAGCTTCTGCAACAGGAAAGCGAGCCCGTTGTCCTGAGGCGGCAAAAATAGATAAGCCCAGTGCGATACTGCCACAGATGAATAAACTTGCAGGAAGCAGGCTGATATTAACGTCCATAAAGCTGACAATAAAACCAATCAGTGAAGCAAAAGCATATTGGAGTAAGCCCATTAATGATGAGGCTGCACCGGTTAAATGCTGTGGGCTTTGTTGCATGGTAAGTGCGGTGACGTTACCAAAGATAAATCCTGTAGACCAAATACTTAGTCCCAAAAGAATAATGTATTGCCACAAGCTTAAATCATAAAAAGACACACTCGTTAGCAGAATCAAGCTGGCCCCACTAAATATACACATTCCAAGTATCAGTAAGCGTTGCGCCGACCAGCGTTTTAATAACAGGATTGAAACTTGCCCAAGAATGATTAGTCCAATCGCATTGGCTGCGAATAAGGTACTAAAAGTTTCATTATGAATATGATAATGCTGAATAAAAATAAAAGGTGACTGGCTTAGGTAAACAAAGAAAGCACCCAAGATAAGACCACCAGCAAGAGTGTAGGCCGTAAAGCTTTTATTTAAGCTCAAGGTTTGATAACTGGTTTTGATTGTGGCGAGTTGGAGTGGCTGACGATATTCAGGCTTTAAGGTTTCGGGTATGGCGTAATTGCCCCAGAACCATAAGATTGTACCAAGTACGGCCAATGTATAGAAAATAAGTGTCCATGATCCGAAGCGAAGAATAAAGCTACCAAATAAAGGGGCAATGATTGGAATGATCATCATCACCTGCATCAGGATGGAAAAGTTTTTGGCACTACTTTGTGCATCGCATACATCCGAAATAATCGCTCTAGGTACAACTAAACCCGCGGATGCGCCGATGGCTTGTAAGAATCGAGCAGCCAGTAACCATTCAATCGACGGTGCAATTGCAGCCAGTAATGAACCTAAAATGAAGATCGCAATACCGATTAGCAAAGGTTTACGGCGTCCAAAACGATCAAGTAAAGGCCCGTAAATCCCTTGACCAATTGCAAGACCAATCAAGAAGACCGAGAGCGTCAATTGAACTTGTCCAGGCGTGGTTGCAAAGCTTTCTGCAAGTAGGGGAAATGCAGGTAAATAAATATCAATCGCCAGCGCATCTAAAGCGGTAAATAAGGAGAGCAGCAGTAACAAAGACCAACTGATTTTTGAAATTGGAGGAGCAGATTGCATATCTTGTAAACTCGAGTGCAGAAAGCGAACAGGTATTAGTAACTACCTAACGGTAGGTAGTTAAAATCTTAGCATGAATTTTTTGTTTTTGCCTATAAAAAGAAATGTGGCTTTAAATTGGAAAAGATAAAGGAATAAAGAGCGGGTAAGCAGGAGGTATAAGTCGTTGTATCATTCAGAAATAAAAAAGCCCCTAAGAAGTTCAAGGGCTTTTTAACTGTATTTTGCTATTTATGCAGCATTGGATTTGGCAGCAGTTGAGCTATTGATAAAATTATAATCAGCCACGTTTACTTTGCGTGTCTCTAACCAATATATCCACGTATAGGTTGGCCATAGTGAGAAGTTTTTGCCATCAGCAGCCTGATACCAACTGCTACAGCCACCCGCTTGCCAGACCGTACCTTTCAGTTGCTCTTGTACACGCTCATTAAACTGATCTTGAACATCCTGCTTGATTTCGACAGCTTGAGTCTTGGTTTGATCGACAGTTTGAATCAATTGCAGAATGTAGTTCACCTGTGATTCGATCATGAAAATCACAGAGTTATGACCAAGAATAGTATTTGGCCCAAGTAACTGAAACAAATTCGGGAAGTTTTTGGTGCTGATACCATAATAGCTTTCCGCGCCATCTTTCCATGCTTGTTTGAGTTCAATACCGTTACGACCAATGCAATTGAAATGCTTTAAGTAAATACGTGGGTCAGTAATAAAGCCAGTTCCATAAATTAGGCAATCAATTTGGCGTTCTTTGCCATCTTTAGTGATGATGCCATTCGCTGTAATTTCCTGAATAGCATCCGTCACTAGTTCAACATTGTCACGGTTAAAGGTCGGGAAGTATTTATTAGAAATCAAAATACGTTTACAGCCCATCACAAAGTCTGGGGTTAATTTTTTTGCCAGTGCTTTGTCTTTTACCTGAAAACGGATAAAAGCTTCCGCCAGTTTTTGACCATATTTCATTATTTGTGGCTGTACAATCGGCACGACACGAGATTCATTGGTCCAGTACAGACGGGTACGATGAATTTGACGATAGATGTTTGAAGCTTTAAAGAGTGTTTTGCTGAGCTGTGAGTATTTGCGTTCATCACGTGGAATTACCCAAGCTGCGGTACGTTGTAATACATAGAGCTGCTTCACTTCGGGTGCAATTTCTGGAATGTACTGAATGGCACTACCACCTGTACCAATGGATGCAACTGATTTACCTGTTAAATCATAATCGTGATCCCATTGAGATGAATGGAACACTTTACCCTTAAAGTTCTCAATTCCTTTGACATGAGGAATTTGTGGAACATGTAACGGGCCAGAAGCAAAAATCACAAATTGTGCTTCAATAGTGGCTTGGTCTTTAAAGTCCAATGTCCAGATATTGCGGTTTTCATCAAACTCGGCTTTGGTCACTTCATGTCCGAATTTACAATAGTCTTTTAATTTGTATTGTTCAGTGATGTCTTGAATATAGGTAAAGATCTCATCTGCTTCTGCATAACGTTTTGACCAATCGGTTTTCGGCGCAAATGAAAGGGAATACATATGCGACTGCACATCACATGCTGCGCCTGGATATTGGTTTTCACGCCACGTGCCACCCACGTCATTGGTTTTTTCTAAAATTACAAAATCATGGATTTGACTTTGTAACAGGCGAATGGCCATTGCTAAACCACCAAAACCTGCACCAATAATTGCCACTTTTGTTTTTTGAATCGCATTTTTGGTTACATCACGCATAGCGTATATCCTGCACAGCTAAATTTTGTGCAAGTTTAACGGTTTTATCCAGATTAAATATGATTGTACCGACGTAAAACTTGACCATTTCGGCAATTCATTTGCTCAGACTTTTATAGTAAAACATTAAAGTTTTGAGAACTGTATTCGGAACTATGAAGAGATCTATCCTCGGATTGATGTATTTGATTCAAGGCATGCGTCATGTCGGCATTGATGTGGATGCACGTTTAGCAAATATGGGTATACAAGCCGATGCTTTAGATCCAGCTTCAATTATTCCTGATGAGATCGAATGGGATATCTTGCAACATATTAGTCAGGATATTTCACCTGAACAAGGTCTGTTCATCGGACAACATTATGCGTTGGCAGGTTATGGGCCATTTCTGATGTTATTGGTCACCAGTGAAACTCTCCATAAGGCTTTACTGAATGGTGTGCAATTTCAGCAGTTGACTCATTTATTTGGTTCTTTGCATCTCGAAATTAAAGAAGATTTTATTCATTTGTTCTATCAGCCTGTTGATCTGAATACGCATTTAGGTCAATTGCGAGCACAATGCGAAATTTCAGGTACGTATAAGTTCTTACAAGATATTTTTAAAATGATGGGATTAGAGATCCCTAATATTCGGATTGAATTGCCATTTACCCGTCCGAAAGACTTAAATTTGCTTGCAGCCTATCAGGATTATTATGGAATAGATGTCAAATTTGGATGTAGAGAGGCTGCTTTCATATTAGAAAATACTCAAATACTCAACATTAAGATCCCATCTGCTGATGTATTGACCTATCGCATTTATGAAGAAAAATGCCTAGCGGATATTCAAAATCTAGAAAAAAGTGCCAGTCTAAAATTGACAGTGGTCGAATATGTTAAGGATTATCTGGAAATGCAAAATGGGGTCATTCCGACGATGGCAGAAACGGCCTGTGCTTTGCATATTCCTGAGCGAACTTTAAGGCACCAATTGCAGCAAATGCAGACCAGCTATAAAGAAATTCGTGAAAAGCTGATCCAGCAGAAGGCCATAAAATTCATCGAAAACAGTTCATATTCGATTGAACAGGTGGCTGAAATGTTGGGTTATTCTGAGCCGGCAGCGTTCAATCATGCCTTTAAAAGGTGGTTTGGATTGAGCCCAAGACAATATAATCGCAATCATTAAATGATTAAAAATGGTACATTATGATGTTTAAACTCTATGATAATTAAGCCTAAAATCTAATGTCATTGAACGGAATGTTCGATATAATTTTCACCAATTAAAATTGCAATAACACCTTATGTCAAATTCTAAACCAGACTCACATAGCACTGCATTTATCCCAACGTCACCTGCTGAGCGTTATACTCAAGCACTTGAGTCAGGACAATTCATGCCAGATGAAGCACAAGCTCAGGCTGTGCGAGAGTTAGACCGAGTATGGAAAGAGTTACTCACTCGCTATAAGGCGTCTAAGAAAGCGTTTCGACGTTTCCGTCGTCAAACCTATCCGAAAGGCGTTTATATGTGGGGTGGTGTAGGCCGTGGCAAGACGTGGCTGATGGATCAGTTTTACGAATCTGTTCCATTCCGCCGTAAAATGCGTATGCATTTCCATCACTTTATGCAACATGTCCACAAAGAGTTGAATAAGCTTTCAGGTCAACGCAATCCTTTAGATTTGGTTGCGGATCAGATTTATAAAGATGCTGTTGTAATTTGCTTTGACGAATTTTTCGTATCGAACGTTACAGATGCAATGATCCTGAGCGATTTGTTCCAGAAGTTATTTGAGCGTGGCATTACGCTGGTTGCAACGTCAAATATTGCACCAGATGGTTTGTATAAGAACGGGATTCATCGTGACCGATTCTTGCCAACCATTGAGCTGGTCAAGAAAAACTGTGTCGTTTTAAACGTAGATGCCGGTGTGGATTATCGTTTACGTGTTTTGAAACAAGCACAATTATTCAAGTATCCATTAACGGATGATGCTCAAGCTTGGTTATCTGGTCGTTTTAAAGCCTTAACCCAAACGCAGGCGCAATCTAATTCTCCAATCATGATCAATAATCGTGTGGTAGAGACTTTAGGCCATACTGAAGATGTATTGTGGTGTGAATTCTCTGAATTATGTTTTAAACCGCGTAGTCCAGCCGACTTTATTGAAATTGCCAACATTTACAATACCGTGCTGGTGAGTAATGTTCCGCATTTGACAGATTTCTTGTCAGAAGGAACACGCCGTTTTATTTATCTGGTCGATGAATTCTATGACCGTGGTGTAAAACTGATTCTTACCTCTGAAGATTCAATCATTGATCTGTATGAGGGTGAGAAACTGGCATTTGAAATTGAACGGACGCGTTCACGTTTATTGGAAATGCAATCGGATGATTATCTACATTCCGAGCATCGACAGATTCAGGTCGCACAAACTTCATAAATTAAAAAGGCATTCTTCTGAATGCCTTTTTTTATAAACTTACATTGATAAGGCTTTATTCCTGACTGATTTTTGTTATAACTAGATGAGTTTGAAAAGGGAGTATGTTGCAGAACTAGAAAGAAAAGCATCGACATTTGATATTTTGATAAATATAAAAAATCTTGTTTGTCAATACTTCTAATGGGGAAAATGCTTACTATTTAGGAATGTGATATTACTATTCAGGCTAGTATAAATCAGTATACTAGAATTCTTGTTATAAAAAGTTAGCACCATCAGGAAAGACAATGACTGTACGTATTCAAAAAGGCAAGCTAGCGATTGCTAAAGAACTTTATGATTTCATCGAAAATGAAGCTTTACCAGGGACTGGTTTAGAGAGTGAAACTTACTGGAAAAACTTCGAGCAAGTCGTTGTCGACCTTAGCCCAAAGAACAAGGCATTATTGGCTAAGCGTGATGATCTTCAAGCGAAGATTGATGAATGGCACCGTAATAATAAATTTGAACTTAATGCTTATAAAGCATTCTTAATCGAGATTGGTTATCTGGTACCAGAAGTTGCAGACTTTAAAGTAAGCACTGAAAATGTAGATGAAGAAATTGCTTTACTTGCAGGCCCTCAATTGGTTGTACCTGTACGTAATGCACGTTACTGCCTAAACGCAGCCAATGCACGTTGGGGTTCTTTATATGACGCGCTTTACGGTACAGATGTCATCTCTGAAGAAGGTGGTGCAGAGAAAGGTAAGGGTTATAACCCAGTTCGTGGTGACAAGGTTATCGCTTTTGCTAAAGACTTCTTGAATCAAACTTTTCCATTGGCACAAGGTTCACATGCAGATGCAACCAAATATGCAGTTGTAAACAACGCTTTGGCTGTGACTTTAAAAGATGGTTCAACCACTGATTTGGCTCATCCATCTCAATTTGTTGGCTTTAATGGCGATGCTGCGGCTCCTGCAGAAATCGTACTCTTAAATAATGGCTTGCACGTGATCATTGAGATCGATGCGAATAGCCCAGTGGGTAAAACTGATGCGGCGGGTGTAAAAGATTTAACACTTGAAGCTGCTGTAACCACGATTCAGGATTTGGAAGACTCGGTTGCTGCGGTTGATGCAGAAGAGAAAGTTGAAGGCTACCGTAACTGGTTAGGCTTGATGAAAGGTGACTTACAAGAGTCAATCGAGAAAAATGGTAAAACCATTACCCGTGCTTTGAATAAAGATCGTACTGTACAAAACCTGATTGGTGGTACAACTACTTTACATGGTCGTTCATTGATGTTGCTTCGTAATGTTGGGCATTTAATGACTAACCCTGCGATCCTTGTAGATGGTGAAGAAGTATTTGAAGGCATCATGGATGCATTAGTGACGCCATTACTTACAGTTGCTGATATCCGTGGTCAAAACGAGAACAAAAACTCTCGTAAAGGTTCAATGTATATCGTTAAGCCCAAAATGCATGGTCCAGAAGAAGTTGCGTTTGCTGTTGAATTGTTTGAACGTGCTGAACAAGCGATTGGTTTACCTGCAAAATCGCTCAAAATCGGGATTATGGATGAAGAACGCCGTACATCTGTAAACTTGAAGAACTGTATTGCTGCTGCAAAAGATCGTACGATCTTCATCAATACTGGTTTTATGGATCGTACGGGTGATGAAATTCATACGTCTATGGAAGCTGCGCCAGTTGTTCGTAAAGAAGCAGTTAAAACACAAAAATGGATTGCTGCTTACGAAAACCGTAACGTTGCAATTGGTTTGGCATGTGGTTTACAAGGCAAAGCGCAAATTGGTAAAGGCATGTGGCCAAAACCAGACAGCATGAAAGATATGTTGGCAACCAAAACGGCTCATCCAAACGCGGGTGCATCTTGTGCATGGGTTCCATCTCCAACAGGTGCGGTACTTCATGCCTTGCATTACCATCAGATCAATGTAAAAGCGCGCCAAGATGAATTAGCTGCTGAAAACATGTTGTCTTTAGATGACTTGTTAACACCGCCGTTTGCACCAGAAACAAACTGGACTGCGGAAGAGTTAAACAATGAACTTGAAAATAACTGTCAAGGTATCTTGGGTTATGTAGTTCGTTGGGTAGATTTAGGTGTTGGTTGTTCTAAAGTGCCAGACATCAATAACGTTGGTTTAATGGAAGACCGTGCAACATTACGTATTTCATCTCAACACGTTGCAAACTGGCTGCGTCACGGTATCGTAACGCGTGAACAGGTTGAAGAAGTGCTTAAGCGTATGGCTGTGATTGTTGATCAGCAAAATGCTAATGATCCACTTTATACGCCAATGGCACCTAACTTTGATGGTATTGCGTTCCAAGCTGCTTCTGACTTGATCTTCAAAGGTGCAGAGCAGCCATCTGGCTATACAGAGCCATTGCTACACGCAGCGCGTTTAAAATTAAAAGGTTATACAGGTGATTAATTTCATCTAAATAAAAAAAGCCTCTTCGGAGGCTTTTTTTATGTCTACGAGTTGGAAAGATAAGGTTTATTCATTGTTATTGAGCTAAGCATCGAATGTTTTAAAAACAGGATAAAACAGATTAGCACCGAAATATTTGTTATAATTATTGCAGTTTGATCATTTAGCCGAATCATAGCGATGTCACAAATTTTAAAATTAGATGCTTTAAAACAGGCGCAAGTTTCAACTTCGCCATATCCTTACTTTGTGGTGGAAAATTCAATTGTAGACAGCGAAGTGAAAGCTGTGATTCAGGATTTTCCAAAGATTGAGCAAGGTGGAAGCTATAACATTGAAGATGTTGAGATTAAGCCTAATTTTGATCGTTTCTTAAAATCATTAGATACCAAAGAATTTCGTCAGATTTTAACTGAAAAATTTGATGTGGATGTGATGGAACATCCGATGATGATCACTTTACGTGGTTATTCACGTCAAAAAGATGGTCGTATCCACTCGGATTCAAAAACCAAACTTTTGACCATCCTGATTTATTTAAATGAATCTTGGGATGCACCTACAGGTCGTCTACGTATCTTGAATGATGAAAAGAACATGGATGATTATGTTGCAGAGATCGATGCTGGCCCGGGTACATTGGTTGCTTTTAAAGTTACCGATAACGGCTGGCATGGTTATGTCCCTTATGAAGGACAACGTCAATCAATCCAGATTAACTTTTTAACCAGTGATAAAGCCAATGCCAAGCACCGCTTTATTCATGGTTTAAGTGCAAAAATGAAAAAATTATTTGGCTAATATTGGCTGAATAGAAAGAGGAGGGTTGATACCTCCTTTTTTTAACTTTATTTTCGAAGGTGAATACTGAACGAACTATGTGTGCCAACTTTAAACCACTGACAGACGAGCAAGCGAAGCAGCTTGGTTTGCCTCCGATTCCATTTGAATATGTAGAAGAGGTTTATCCAAGCTATAAAACCCCTTTGTTGTTTAAATCGGAACAAGGGTTTGAGTGGCGCAATGTGTTATTTGGTTTGGTGCCGAAATGGTCGGAAGATATTAATATTTCCAAGCATACCTATAACGCCCGACATGAAACACTGTTTCAAAAGCCGAGTTTTCTGGAAGCTGCTTCCAAATGTAAGTTTGGCGTCATTCCAGTCACTGAGTTTTATGAAAGTAAGTACATTGATAATAAACCGCAACGTTGGGCAGTACGCCGTAAAGATGGAAAGGCTTTCTTTATTGCGGCGTTATATGAGATCAGAAAGCTAAATGATCAGGTGATCCGCTCAGCCACCATGCTAACGATGGATGCCATAGACCACCCGATGATGAAGGATTTTCATGAACCAGGTGATGTCAAACGATCTGTAGTGGTGATTCCGTATGAGCGTTTAGATGAATGGTTAAGCTTAAAACAGCCCCATCAGCTTTATAATTTTATGACGGGTTTCCCTGTGGAAGAGTTTGAGTGTCTACATGTTCCCAAAGCAAAAATTGAGAAAGTGACACCGCAGTTAAATATGTTTGATTTTTAATTTTCAAATAAAAAAGGCTTCATGATGGAAGCCTTTTTTATCTTTTATCATTGTATTAACGTGCAAGATTTTTAAACATATGACGCAGAATTTCCATGGTCTTTTCAATTTGCAATGGTGTTAAACCGTCAAAAGATTGTTCTAAGATGACTGCAGTCAGGTCATTGATCTTGGTAATCATTTCTTGACCTTTTTCAGTAAGGTAAACACGAGTAATACGTCCATCTTCCTTGCATGAATAGGTGTCAATATAACCTTCATCTTTCAGGCGATAAACGATCTTGGTGGTGGTCGACATTTTTGAAATGACCATCTCGGAAAGTTCAGATACGCTGGCATGCGGTTTGACGTGCAAGGCAATCAAAATGCGGCGACGTGAATTGTCTAGACCGTACTTTTTCAGCACATTGTCGATGTTTTGGACATACTGAGCATTTACTTGAGAAATCCAGTAAAAAGGGAAGTCTTCCAGATTAAATGAATCGGCTGTAGGTAAAAAACGCGCATATTTTTTTGGCATTACTTATTTCCTATGCTTGCACAAGGAGCTAATCCAATTTAGCTCTTAGATTCCATGAAATGTCTACAATTTGCCTGTTAACAAAAATCCTTTTCCTGATTTTTTTAACATCCCATTTTTAACATCTTTGCCTAAAGATAATCTTTAAATTATCTTTGTTCTGAATAGAGAAGTCATCATAAAATTCACATAAATCAGCTATTAAAGATGAACTATCCAGTCGTCTAACCCTAAAGGGGGTTCTACAGTTTCGCATTGCTGCTTGTTTATAGAATACTCGTATTGTAGAAAAAAAATACGAATTTTGACGTGACATTTTTATAAAAATTTCT
>NZ_LZPJ01000015.1:0-4043 GCF_001729365.1 Acinetobacter sp. YK3 | reverse complement strand
TGCTGAGAATCTCGGAGTAAGTCAGTCTGTCATTTCTAAAAATATTAGCAGACTCGAGGAAAAAATTGGATTTATCCTATTTGATAGAAAAGCAAGACCTTTACAGCTGACACCATTAGGACATAAATTTTATTTCAAAGCATTTCATGTATTGGCTGAATTGAAACAGCTCAGTAATTTTCAGTTTTTGAATGAAAATATACAGGAAGTAAAAACCGATTTTGATTTAAGAATGGGCATTCCACATACATTAAACAGTAGTTTATCTCCATACATTGTCGATGCTTTTGAGCAAGTTGAAATTGTGAATGGATGGGGGAAAAGCTTAATTCTATTATTGAATGACCATGAAATTGATACAGCAGTCATTTTATTGCCTACGAGCCAGACACCAGATAGCAAAGAGAACTGGTCTTTGCTGGGAACTGTGCCGCTGGTGATTATTGGGCGTAAAGAAATGGTGCGAGAGTATAAGAGTCTAGATGACTGTAATCGTACGGGCTGGGTGTTAAATCCAGAAGGATGTGGTTTCAGAGTAGATTTAAATAATCGATTGATGAGCCAAGGGAAAAAGCTACATATCAGACATGAAATTTTTGGCACCAAATCACAGTTAGATTTTGTAGAGAAATATGAAGGCATTGGCTTGGTTCCACAGCCGTTTTTTGAATATTACAATGAAGTGAATAACACCTTAGCGGTATTGGATATTCAGGATTTCAGGTCGGAAATGTATGTGTTTCTAGTCGCTAGGCCAAATGTATCACAAGATAAGTTAAGCAAAGTGATGGAAATCATTAAGCAGCGATTTAAGTTTGATGGAGGGGAGGCTATTCATGAGTAGATGTATGGATGAGTTCTTCAATTGTTAACTGACAGAATAAGATTCTTTTGATCCATGTGGTAAATAAAATTTTATACGGTTCACTCAATTTTATTAATTAAAACAAATAACTATATATTTAAAAAATAGTTTTTAGACAATTCTTTCTCACTGTTCAAAGCTTAAAGATCAGCATTTTTATAAAATAATGATAATTATTATCATTATTGTTCTTTTTGTTGATTTTGTGTATTATTTGTTGAATTTTTTAAGGATAAATTAAGGTTGATCTAAATTTATTCTCATTTTTACCTGAGAAAAGGATGTGCAGGCAATTGCCTACCTTAAGTTACGAAGGGGTAGAAATTTAGAATGAGATGAGAGGTGACACAACATTGGCATTGTCCAGGCGTGGATCTGTGATTTCTCAAATGGTTTAAATCTTAATTTTTCTTATAGACCGCTCTCCTGAATATAGAAGTGTTGTTGATTTCAAACAATCAGCAGTTTTCTTGGTATCTCTTATGACTATTGAAGCCTCGATTCCTTTGGTTTCCACAAAACGGGCGACTAAAAAACAAGTTGAACAATCATCATTGATTCAATATCGATTGATGATTTTTTCACGTTTTGTACTCGCAATTTTTGGGGGATATTACTTTGCCGCGATTGCAACGATGTTGAGTGGTTATTTATTTTCATCGGAACCCCTCAAAGCCAGTGCCGTATTTAGCGCGACCATGCTGGCTTTTGTGATCCATTGCGCCATATTCATCTGGGTGTTTATGGTCAATTCAACCCTGAAAGTGTGGTTGGGTGTGGTGATACCGAGTCTGGTGATGACAGTGTTGTATTGGTTTTTAAAAGGTTAAGGTCATGCGTGTAGATGGTAAAAATGAAGGCCCACGCCAATCAATGTCATGGTTACATACCTGGACCAGCCTTTTACTGGGATGGTTGCTCTATGCTGTTTTTCTTACGGGAACACTGAGTTTCTTCCAAAATGAAATTACAGTCTGGATGAAGCCAGAACTGCATCAATCCGTGAATACCACTTCTCAGCAACAACAATTAACTTATGCACTGCAATATTTAAATCAAAAAGGACAAAGTGCCGAGAGCTGGAATATCCGTTTTGCCAATGAAAGACAGCCAGCCATTATGCTGAATGTCCGTCAGCCAGGAGAAGGGCGACGTCGTGGTGGTGAAATTTATCTGGATGCACAAACTGGTCATGAAATTAAAGCCAGAGAAACGCGTGGCGGTGGTTTTCTTTATCGCTTTCATTTTGAGCTTTATGGTATGCCGCGAATTTGGGGGCGCTGGATTGTGGGTATTGCGACACTGTTGATGTTTGTTGCGATTATCAGTGGCATTATTACCCATAAAAAAATCTTCAAGGATTTCTTTACCTTCCGTCCTGCCAAAGGCCAGCGTTCATGGCTGGACGCTCACAATGCAACGGCTGTGTTTGCCTTGCCATTTCATATCATGATTACCTTTAGTGGTTTGTTGCTCTTGATGCATTTATTTATGCCGTGGGCAATGAATACGCACTATGGCAATGTTCGAAATTTTTATCAGATTTTAAATGAACCCGTTGCCCAAACACCTGAACAAGCACGTTTACTGGCAGAGCAAAAGCAGAAAGAGGCAGCTGAACAAGGACGTGGCAATCGAGGTGGTGGTCGTCGTGAATCCGAACAAGAAAGGCTTGTGATTGCAACTGCACCCATGGTGAATTTGACAACACTGAGTCAAAGCGTGCAGCAGGGTTGGGGCGATAATCCGATTTTCTCTATTCGAGTGAATAAACCGAATACTATTGAAGCTGATGTGCAATTTAATGCCACGCGTACCACCACATTGCTGGATCGGGAAAGTGTTCCTTCACTCAAGTTTAATGCGGTAACTGGGCAACCAATTGATGAAGCCAAGCCCGTAAATTCGGCATCAAAAGCCATTTATACCTTAGTGACATGGTTGCATATGGCACGTGGTGTAGATTCTGTCTTGCGCTGGTTATTATTTTTATCAGGTGTTTTAGGCACGATGATGATCGCTTCCGGTTTGATTTTATGGGTTGTGAAACGCATTCCAGATGTACAAAAGCTTGGTTATAAACCCTTTGGTCATCGCGTGGTTGAAGTTCTGAATATTACAGCGATTACAGGTTTACCAATTGCCTGTGCAGCTTATTTCTTTGCTAATCGTGTTATACCCGCACAACTGGTAGAGCGCTCACCCTTAGAAATTAATGTGTTCTTTATTGTCTGGTTATTGTGCTTGGTTCATGCGGCTGTTCGGGCACATCGTCTAGCATGGCTAGAGCAACTGGCTTTAGCTGCAGCGATGTTCCTGTTTATCCCAATTCTGAACTTGGTTACAGGTGGGCAGGCCTTATGGATGAGTATCTATCATGGACAATGGATGATCGCCAGTTTTGATCTGGTTTGCATTATTTTAGGGCTGATCTTTATCTATTCTTATTACAAATTAAAGCGTTATCAAGGCCTACCAGTTAAGCAGAAAAAAAAGTCTAAGGCTCAGTCGGCACAGGAGCAAGCATAATGGCAGCATTGATGTTGTGGTGCGTTACCGTGGTGGCGCTATCGAGTCTGGCTTGTGGGATGAGTAAGCATCAACGAGATATTTTTACATCCTCAATCTCGGCTCAAAATAGCCGACGTTTTGAAATTGTAGGGTGGAGTATTTTGTTGCTCTCTGCTGTCGCTGCAATATATTTAAAAGGTGCTTCGATCGGTTTGTCAGAATGGTTGGGTTGTATCAGCTTTGCTGCTTTGGCGGTAGGGCTGTTATTGACTTATCACCCTAAAAAATTATTGCAGGCCAATGTGATCGCGGCTGCTTTATTCGGACTGCTGCTGATTTTGAGTTTGATTTAAGCCTTAGTTTTATCGTCATTAAATAAAAAGAGGGAACTAAACTTTCCTCTTTTTATTTGTGCATGAGATATAGGGCTAGCTTGGCTTACCAGTCATCATTTCAGGAAGCTTAAACCGAGTGGGTTACTCTTTATGAAATAAATATTAGTTTTTTCAAAGTAATAAGAACTTATAAATACAATTTAACAAACTTGATAAATGTTTCTTCCTCTTTATAAAAAATGTCAATTTTTAGTTCCGAATTATCAATGTAACTTTTGTAATTTTGGGTAGTATTTTTTTATGGATATATCGTGTGCTGATAATCTGTTAAG
>NZ_LZPJ01000014.1:0-7547 GCF_001729365.1 Acinetobacter sp. YK3 | reverse complement strand
TTTTTAAAACTATCATATATTTACAGAATCACGAAAACTTTAATTTTTTATTTTCTCATTTGCTTTTATACCGTTTAATCAACTTTCATCCTAAAAGTACCTTATAGCTGTTTTAAAAAATGTGATAACCCTTGTGGTGCACGTCCATTCAGTCGACTGCTGGTGGTGACCCGAACCAGATTACTCCAAGTGATTTTGCTACATTGAGTCATAAATTTTTGAATTAATGACACATCCTCATGACAAGGAATCGGCTCAAAACCTCCCGCCTGAAGATAAGCATCTACGCTAAAACTTAAATTTGCGCCATGAATATGCTGATGCCCCATACTGTCCTGATAATGTGCCAGATATTTTTGCTGTTGCGGTGTTGATAAGTGATTTAGATTATCCAGCACTACGATTCCACAGATGGCATCAGTAGGCTGATGATGCATCTGACACAGTAACCAGTCTGGATCGACAATGGTATCGGCATCAGTACAAGCAACCCATGTCACACCCTGTTGAATCAGATGTCGAATACCTAAATCTCTGGCCTTGCCTACACAAGCATAATTGCATTCAATCCAGTTCACTTGATGTGATTCTACAATCGCACGGGACTGATCCGTACAACTGTCTAGAACCACCAAAATCTTGACCTGTTCATGACCAATATATTGTACAGCCTGTTGAATCGACTGCAAACAGGCAGATAAATGCTGCTCTTCATTATGGGCTGGGATAACAATACCGATGTTCATATTAAGCCCTGCTGTTTAGCCAAAGATGAAGGATTTACCGTCCAGATATCAATGATGAAATCTGGATCATTCAGACTTAAATAATGAGTGAAAGGCAAAGATTGTTTTAAATGATCATGTACTTGAAAGGCATTCAGTTCAAAATCCTGAATCGCGTGCCGCCAGTGACAACACAGGATTTCACCTTGTGGCGTTAAACTATCTTTGAGTTGATTGATCAGCTCATGCAATTCATTGCGTGATAGGTAATAGGCCACTTCACTGATGACAATCAGATCGAATTTCTGTTCAGGAAAATTTTCAGGTATTTTTTGCTGTTGAACATTCACATGGCCCAGATTCTGTAAACGTTGTGAAGCCCAATGGACAGCATGAGCAGAAAGATCTAGACATAAAAGCTGATCAGCGCGTTGGGCCAAATGTACACTTAAATGCCCATTGGAACAGCCGATTTCCAACACTGATGAATAGTGCTGTTGAGTAAGCAATGCCAAACAAATCTGCCTTTTACGAGCCTCATACCAATGATGATCGTAGCCCCAAGGGTCATTGTTGTGATGATATAAGGCTTCGAAATATTGACTAGAATCATTCACAAAGATAAACCTCCCAAGGCATCAACAAACGTTCGATGATTGCTGGAGATAAAACCGCAGCATTGCCTGTACTTTCATCAGCTTCGATCTGGCTTTTGAACTGCATAATGGCCTGACGTTTTTTGATTAACTGGCTCTGAGTTAAGCTATAAGCTCTGGCCTGTTGCCAGTTGATACGCGGGTCTAAAGGCTGCGCCCAATGCCATGCCCAGATCAGCACATGTAAATATGATAGGTCATGTGCTGAGGCAAATCCCTGTACCGTTTTTCCTACCGCTTCATGGTCAGGATGTCCATCCTGCGCATAGCTACAAATCAGAATGTCTTCCGCTTGAACCAGCTTGTCTAATGCTTGCCACAGTTGCTCTGTATACAAATGAATCTGTCCATCTGGTAAATTTAAGGCAATACGTTGAGCAAAATCAGAGACCTCTAAACAATGTAATGCTGCCAGACTTTCTTGCGGACGGATTCGATCTAATTGCGCTGGACTATATTTGCTTGAATGCGGATGGCTTTGGGTACCATTGCTGACGGCGACAATCACCAGATGACAATTCAAGCTAATCAATTGTTGCATCAAGCCGCCACAACCGAGTATTTCATCATCTGGATGCGGCGCCACAATCACAATTCGTTTCGATTGAAATTTTTCGAGATTGAGCGGCGATAGCGGTTGTTGCTCAAATGCATGTAGCCATTGTTCTCTAGAAGTACCTTGCCCTTCAATAATGCGATCCTCAACCAAAGGATGTTTTAGAGCTGCCATGACATTTGCTCCTGTAAACATCGTTCAGCAATTTGCTCATCATCAAACGCCGCATGACTTTGCCGAATAAATACAGGTAAATCTGCCATTAGACTGGCAAAGGTTGCTTGTTCACAAAAAGGCCGTGCGCCCAGTGCTTTTCCAACCCCTTCAATAACCGCCAAACAGCTTTGTTCTGCCTGCGTACGCAAGATCCGTACGTCCCGTTCATGACTGAGTTTGGGCTGGTGATCAATCAGTTGCGCGACGTATTGGAAATATTGTCGGGTCACAGCAAGTTGAGTTGCCAACTGTCCTAAATACATTTTCTTAAAAGGATTGGGTGTTTTAAGGCAGCTTTGTTGCAGCTCATCCATTAACCCTACTGCCGCACCATACCAGCAAGCTGCAACGCCCGCAGCACCATGCCAGAAACCAGCCCGATCAAGGTAATCATTGGGACGACCAATACGTTTGACGGCTGTCTCCTGAAAATTGACTCTGGCAGTCTGTGTGCCTTGCATGCCTACGGCTTGCCAGTGAGCCATTTCAATTGTGACCGAGGGTTGATTGAGGTCAATAACGCAGAGCTGAGATTGCCCCTGTTGATCCTTAAAGCTGATTAATGCTTTTTGGACAAATTCAGCGCCTGAACACCACGGTTTAATTCCACAACAAAACTCATTTTCGACCTGTAATGGTGCTGGCCCACCATCGGCAGCCCAAATGGCCCATATTTTCTCATCAATTTCATTTTCATATCCGAGCTCATGCAAAATGCTTAACGCATCACAATGTGACTCAAAAAGCTTGACTAAACTTAGGTCAAAGCCAGCAATCTGGGCGAAAACTTGCCAGCGCTGATAAGTCTGGCCCGAGGCTGGTTCAGGTAATCGCCCGACAGAATGGATCAACTGTTTAAGCACCAATGGCCGTTGATTTAACTTCTCTTCGGCTGAGTACTGCTCAAAGCGATTTAAAATGTCAAAAGTTGATCTTTTAATAGATATTCTACTATTCATTTTTAAAATATTAATTTAAGTCAGTTTATTTAAAAGTAATTTAAAAATTCCGTTGAGTTAAATAGATAAATTGTAATGAAAAGATAATTGTTCGTAGTTATTTAACTATTTATTTCGTTTTGTTTCATTGTTAACTAAACAGTATGTTTAGGTGAATCTATAAAATCATCCTGTAAGGATTATTTAAAACCCAACAATTATGAGGAAATATGCAGTAGCTTAAAGGCTTCCGTGTTGTGATGCTTATAAAGAGGTTTAAGAAATGAGTACTTTAAATATTCAAGATATTAAAAAACATTCAGATGTTATTGCTTCTTGTGGTACCAAAGTCGGAACAGTTGATCATCTTGAAGGTGATAGCCAACTCAAACTGACGCGCGATGAAAATGATCAACATCATCTGATCCCAACGGCATGGATTGGTGAAGTCAAAGATGACAAAGTAGTTCTGATTAAAAACTCAGAAGAAGTTAAGCAACAATGGCAAGCGATATAACGAAGTCAATGCTCTAAAGTATTTTTGTTTGCTTATAAAAAACCTACTGCCTTGATTGGTAGTAGGTTTTTTATAATGATAATTTAACTAATAATCTTATAGTTCACCGCTTATGAATAAAGTGCAGCCTCTCCTAGCGCTCGGGTCTTAAATCTTCGGTGAAACCACATATATTGAGTTGGATACATGCTGATCTGATTTTCAAGAATCAGATTGACTTTGGTTGCATCCGCAACTTCATCCTGACTTGGAAAATTCTGTAGCGGTGGCTCAAGTAAAATATGATATTGTGGATTGCGGATATTACCTGTTCGATAGAAAAATAGAGGAATGGCGGGAACTTTTGAGATATTCATCAATCGTCGATGCGCCGTTACCGTCGCTGCTTGAATATTAAAGAATGGTGCCATAACGCCTTGTTTTAGGCCAAAATCCTGGTCTGGGCTATACCAAATGGCTCTTCCCTGTTTCAGATTGCCAATTAAACCTTTCATATCATTTTTGGAGATCTGATTTTTATAAATGGTGGCGCGTGACCGGCTGATTAACATGTCCAGTAAGGGATTGTTTTGTGGACGATACACCACATCCAGATCAAAGAAACAACTGCTGATATAGCCGCCCGCATCTAAAAGCGTGGTGTGACTACCTAATAAAAGAACGCCTGTCTCACGTGCTTGTGAAATATGCTCTAAACCCTGAATATGTATACGGTTTCTATACCATTTCGGGCTATACCAAGCATTTAAAGCTTCGAACAAACCAATGATCATATTGAAAAAGACTTGCTTTGCTTCAGCTTCTCTTTCTAAAGCATCTTTATGCGGAAAGCATAATTCAAAATTTCTTAACGTGGTTTTACGTCGAGATTTTAAAACTTTCCACGCCAATTTTGATAAAGCGTCTGCCAATCTCCATTGAATCGCCCACGGCAATATTGCAAATAACATTAAAATCGTAAGGGAGATCCATATTCCCCAATATCTGGGTAATAAAAATGACCAATAAAACTTTCCTGTTTCATGCTTCTGCTTTAAATCCATTTGAGAGTATTTTCTTAAGAAAAACTAAACAGCCTAGCATATATAAATATTTTATGTTGTATCATGCTTACAATCACAACAATTTAATTAGTTAAAAGCCGATATTGTTTTTATAAAATTAGAAAACTCATTATAACTGCATGATTAATATCTATAAAAATTATTAAAAGATTTATTAGGCAAATTATTTGTATTGTGTGATATATATCAAGTTTGGTCTTTGAGGTCCTGAATTCTCACCTACCCAAAGATTCTCATATTCGTTTCAATATAGAGACCAGAAATACAGTATTTTTAGCTGTAGCGCTGACCGAAACACAAAGCTTCAGTCAGCATTGTTTTGTATTAGATGATGCCACCATTGACACGAAGTACTTGGGCATTGACCCAGTTGCTGGCTTCATTCACTGCAAAATCTAAAACTGCTGCAATATCTTCTACCTGACCCAAGCGTTCCAATGGCGCCGCTTTGCTTAACTGTGCAATCAACGCTTCACTCTTCCCTTCTAAAAAAAGCTCAGTCGCAGTTGGCCCAGGCGCAATCGCATTAACCGTAATATTTTTACCTCGAAGTTCCTTGGCTAAAATAGCGGTTAAAGATTCAATTGCGGCTTTTGATGCTGCATAAACCCCATAGCCTTCAAGTTTTAGCCCAACCACACTACTGGATAAATTAATAATTTTTCCCCCATGCGTCAGTCTTTTTGCCGCTTCACGCATGGTATATAAAGATCCTTTCAGATTGATTGCCAGAATTTGATCAATACTTTCATCATCGATCTGTTCGATTTTACTTAAACGCATGATGCCAGCATTATTAATCAGGACATCCACACGACCATAGGTCTGGATCGCATAATCGAAAAGTTGGGTCACTTCATCTGAATGGCTGATATTGGCTTTAATCGCACTCGCGATGCCGCCCGCAGCTTGAATTTTCTTCACCACTTGATCCGCTTCCTGATCATTATTGGCATAGTTAATAATAATCTGATGTCCTTGCTGAGCCAGTAAATTTGCCGTAAAAGCACCAATGCCTCGAGAAGCACCCGTAATTAAAACTACTTTTGACCGGTCAGAATGTGCAGCTGTATTTATCATTTTAAACCTCATTGAATAAAACTTATCATCTTATGCGTTCTATGATACTGTTCAGCTATCAGTTAATAATCTATCGGATTCTGACATCTTTGTCCGAATAAACCGAACAAAGGACATCGAGAAATGGATAAGTTAAATGCAATGTCTGCTTTTATCCATGTGGTCGAGCAGCAAAGTTTTACCAAAGCGGCGCAAATATTAAACCTGCCCCGTTCTACACTCACGGATGCGATCAAGCAGTTAGAGACCCAATTAAACACACGCCTGTTGTTCCGTACCACACGTCAAGTTCGACCGACCGATGAAGGCCAGATTTATTATGAGCGCTGTAAGTATATCTTGAGCTATATCAATGAATCAGATCATGACTTTTTGCATGCAAAACCTCAAGGAACCTTAAAAATAGAAGTGCATGGTATTTTTGCCTCTCATTTTATTTTGCCAAAACTACGAGATTTTTTAAGCGAATTTCCTCAAATCCAATTACAACTGACAGAAAGCGATCGTTATGTTGACGTGATTAAGGAAGGAATTGATTGCGTGATCCGGATCGGACAACTGAATAATAGTGAACTGATCGTTAGGCATCTGGGAAATATCCAGCAAGTCACGTTGGCAAGTCCGCAATATTTACAACAATACGGTATGCCCCATCACCTAGACGCGCTTAAAAGCCATGTTATGGTTGGGTTTTATTCCACTGCCCGTCAGAAGAATCTTCCGCTGGAGTTTATGGTTGAGGACGAACTAAAAAATTATGATTTGCCCTTTATGATTCAGGTCAATGGTGCACATACCTACTCAGCAGCAGCAAAACAACACTTTGGGCTGATACAGGTGCCGCGTTATGGTCATGTTGATGAACTTGCACAAGGTGTACTGTGTGAAGTCTTGCCTCATTATCCCGTACCTTCGTTGCCTGTCTCTTTACTTTATCCTTCTAAGACACTGGTTTCACCGAGACAGAAAGTTTTTATTGAGTGGATCGTACAGTTATTTAAACGGTATCCTTTGGAGTGATGAAGGGTTGCACCTAAAACTGAAACCCCATTCCTGATAGCCTGTTGTATTATTAAATATCTGCAATTCTTCTTCTTTAAAGAAAGTTTTAACAGGTTTTTTCATTGATCTGCTCTTTACCCCACAGATCCCACCTTCAGCAGAAAAGATAGGTAATAAATTCTCTAAATGTACAGGGTATTTATTTTCTTCCTGTCCGCTTTATGAAGCTAGCTTAAAGCTTGGTTATAATCTTGATTTTATACCATCTGCATTAAAATATATAATTTCTAGTAAGTATTGTGCTTCACTATCACCTTGTTCTGCCGCCTTCTTATACCAATAGATCGCTTGGGAATAGTCAAGTGTTAACCTTTGTCGTCATTTATAATTTGTCCAAGATTGTATCGTGCAGACGGTTCGCCTTGTTAAGCAGCATTTTGGATTAGTATATTTAGACTTTAACAGAAATATAAAATATTATAACTAGTCCAATATACGTTCAATTCTATAGCTATTGTCTAAGGGGTGAGAGAGTGGAGAAAAATCAACTTTAAAGATATCCAACTCATATAGTTGATTTTTATTATCTGAGTTTAAAGTTGCAATAACTTTTATTTTATCAATATCATAAAACTCTACACTTACAAGCACTTCTCCAAAACTTCTATCAAAATCACTATTGTTTTCTATAAAAAACGTTAGCCCTCCCATCCCTCCATCATTCGCTTCATTAACATAAACTAAGTCAAATATTTTGGATTAATAATCTTTCCTATTAATTTTATCTAGCATT